>JAUMUB010000134.1 GCA_030530905.1 Bifidobacteriaceae bacterium
TATACTCTTTACCATTAGCAGCCTTAAAAACGCCACGAATGGTTACAAGCTGATCACCAACAGCATTTGGATTGTAACCTTCAACAGTGAAATCGCTATATTCACCAGGATCAGAAACAAGATCACTTGCAGTAAGCTGTGCACCAGCCTCAACACTCTTATTGAATGCTGAGAAATCCTTAAGCACATGAACCTGAACAGTCTTACTTAACGCGTTACCATCGCTATCAAAACCACGAACAGTAACATCCTGTGTTTCACCTACCAAGTTTGCATCATAACCTAAGAACTCAAACTGGCTATAATTACCATAATTAGTTACGATGTTCTCAGGCAAAAGCTCCTCGCCTGGCTTAGCAACATAGTAATCAACAACCTTAAAAACTGTCTCGTCATCTTCTGCAGGAGTGTTTACTACTGCTGGTGCTGCCTGATCAGTCCATTCAATATTACCTGTATATGTAGCATCATCAGCATCAGTAATAACATAACTAAATTGAGATGCTTCTAAAACTGAACGATAAATTGTTAAACCAGCTGCATCATCCCCGTTAACTACACCATTAGCAGAATCAGATTTAAATGATATAGACTTTATAGCTTTATCATTGATTTTGTTAGGAAATACAGCTTCATCACCGCCAGCTCCTGGACCATCAAATACCTGAACACCATTAGGATCTACATTATTATCATCAGAAGCAGTAAAAGCAAATGCAGGAGCTGCAAATAAACTTGTAGCTAACACAGCAGCAGAAAGAGAGGCAATAACCTTTTTCTTCTCCATATTAAACTCCTCAAATAAAAACAAGCTTTTAGTATCTCTAAAAGACTTGGTAAATACAACTTACCCCCCCCGGACAAATTTCTGATCTGTTAAAATCAAACAAATTTAAAGACAATTCTTACTTAAAAAATTCATAAAATATAAAGAAAAATAATGAAATGATCTATATTTGTTCGTTACAAACTACAGTCTTATTACTTATTAAATAACTTACGATAAAACTCAACATAAAGCTTATATGCTAATAAAAAAGCCCCGCAGCGTAAAAACTACGAGGCTCATATCATGTGATTATAAAATCACAAGACAAGCAACAATTTACTCATTAGACTTACGAGAAACTGCTACAGCAGCACCAATTGTGGTAAGAACAGCAGAAGCGATAAGAACAGCTTCAACGCTAGAACCAGTCTGAGCAAGCTTTTCAACGCGCTTCTTTACTAACACCTTTACAGGAGCTAACTTAATAGTAATTTCTTCGCTTGTAATAGAGTGCGTATCATCAAGAAGAACAGTGTAAGAAATCTTTATAGTGTTTCCTTCAGTCGTCTCAGTGAATGTTACATTAGGATACTTTTCTTTAAGCTCTTTAAGTGCTTGAGCCACTTCATCAGCGCTCTTACCCTGAAGACCCTTCAAAGTATTATCAATATCAGCGAGCGTGTTGGATAATTCAACATTGTATTCAATCAAGGTTGGATTATCATACTCATCTTCAACTGCTGGAGCATTTGTAGAAACAGCATATGTTAATTCAGGCTGAGCAACCTCAGACTCATCAAATGTGAATCCAGAATCAGCAGAAACACCAGCTTCTTCAGCAGCTGTGTTCAAATCTTCGTCATAAGTTGAAGAATGCTCATACTGATTAGTTTCATCATTCCAAACTAAACCATTAGGAACAGTTAAGGTTACAGTCTTATCAGTATCATAAGTTACGAAGCCTGTGCCAGGAACGTATACTGACTTCTTAACATGCAATGTTACAGTGTCATTAAGCTTCTTATTAGCAACGAAGTTAATGGTTGTTGCACCATCGGAAGCTGCAGCAGAAGTGGTGATATCAATTGAATTAATATCAAAATTCTGATAGTTAGCAACCTGATCAAGACGATCTAGCTCAACCTTATTAGTAGCATCAGTTTGGCTAAGCTGATTCTTCAAAGTAGTCTTTGCAGCATCTGACAACTTAGTATTAGCATCAATATCAGCAGTAACCTTATCAACAGTTAACGCATCATATTCAGCTTGAGTAAATACTTGCTTTGGTGTGATTGTAGTAAAAGTATTTTCTAAATCACCATCTTCATCTGTAATACCAAGAATCTTATAATCGCTGGTAAGAGCCTTGGTGTATGAAGTCAGTTCAGTTGTATCATAATCTTCAGGAACAATTACAACCATGTTACGATTACCAGTATCTAACGCTAATGCAAGATCTGTAAAGTTTTCACCAATAATTACCTTAGTGACATTAGTTGCATTTTGCAAAAGATTAGTTGTGGTACCACCATTAAGACTTGTTGCATCAACAGAAGTAATGCCTTTAACATTCTGGTAAAGACTTGTTACATCAGCACCTGCTGCAAATGTCGGTACA
Source organism: Bifidobacteriaceae bacterium (assembly GCA_030530905.1). Classification (GTDB taxonomy): domain Bacteria; phylum Actinomycetota; class Actinomycetes; order Actinomycetales; family Bifidobacteriaceae; genus Bifidobacterium. Next base: position 2,388 of record JAUMUB010000134.1, read on the forward strand.
ACAACATCACCAGTTAACTTTGTACCTTCGAACGCATTTTTTGCACTTGTAACTTTAGTTAAATCAAGGTTAGATAAATCAACACTAGTTACACCAGAGTTTCTTAACAATCCATCTATCTTAGTAATAGCAAAACTCTTCCATGAAGCAGGGAAAGATACTGAGGTTAATGCCGGATCATTAGCCAATAACGCTGTAATATCTGTTACATCTGTCGCAAATGCATTTGGTAAGACAATGCTTTGTAATTTTGGCGCATTTGCAAACTTTTGTGAAATGCTACCTGTATCTGTTGCAGCAGTTACAAGACCAGCTAAATTAGCTGAAGTAAGTGTAGTACTTGCAGAAAATACTGGAGCTGAACGATATACGCCGTATTCATTTACGAAATTTAATGTATTAGGTACATTCAGTTCTGCAGCATTAGAAGTAATCTGAGCTAATGCTGTAGGTGTAATATACTCAATATCGATACCAATAGTTACTGACGCACCACTTAATGCTGTTTCATTAGTAAAGCTATCTACAATCGTCTTACCATCACGAACATGATTTGTCGTATCTGCAAGAGTAAGAGTTACTTGTGTAGTAGCTGGTGCTTCTGCTGAAGTGTTAGCACTTTCATCAGCATATACTGCAACTGAACCGATCTGAGCAGCAACAGTTCCCAACAGAGCTAAACTGCATACTCCTGCAGTGATTTTTTTATAAGAAAAATTTTTCTTCATATTTCTCCTCGTTTAAAGGGATGAAATTATTGATTTCATCCAACACTATCAACTCTAACATTATT
>JAUMUB010000135.1 GCA_030530905.1 Bifidobacteriaceae bacterium
ATTATTTTGATGTTTCTTTCTAATAATTGTGCAATTGCGTATGTGGTGATGGTTGCTCGTGTTGTTTGAATGAGAACAGTCTCAATATCGTGTAGTGGGATAAGAAAAGTTTCTTTTTCATTGGTGATTATTAATGAGTTGAGTTTGCATGAGATTTTACAGTGTTGTGTAATAACGATTGTACGCCACGCCATTGTGTTGTCCTTATATTCGCATGTATTGAAAATGCTTATTTTGTTTATATTTATATTATCAAAATAATAGTATTAAATATAGTGTGCACTGCAGCTCTTAAGTTGAAATCTAAAGAATAAATGATGGTATATGTGTATAAAACTTTTATGCTTGCCATGTTGCATAGTTGTTTTGTAAATACGTGTGTGGTATATTGGTAGAGACCTACAAGTCGTTTGGTCGCGTTCTTGAGGTCGTTGAAATGACAGACAGAATTGAAATAAAGCAATCCTCATTGAGGTGAGCTACAAAGATTCGTTTGAATTGGTCTTATGACCGTTAATCTGGCTTCCTATGGGAAGCCATTTTTATTGTGCTATTAAAGAACAGCAAGTCACATCGATGACATGCAGTGGTCAGCGTTGAGCATTGCGTGTGAGAAATGCATATAAAAATTGTAATAACGTCACATAAGCGTAAAAATTAGAAAATAACTTACTCTTTAATCTTCATATTCATGTTCTAATATCATTGTTGTAATAGCTGTTTGTGTATGTTCGTATTAGCACATTTTATTTATGAGATTTGCGCGTATTTGCAGAAGTTAAGCTGTTGAATAATTTTTAGATTTATTAGCCTGTTATGTGTTGTACAATATGAAATGTGGTAAATAGGTTGGGAATGTTTAATTATCAGCGATATAAAACCTATGTATTGGTGGTAATCACATGCTTGGCACTCGTATTATGTTCTTCTTGCTCTCCGGTGGGAAGCGCTGTTGGGCGTAGTCGTGATAAGAATGATACAACTCAAGTTGACGGCATTGATCGTAATGACATGGTTGTGGGACTTTTAGGGGAGTCTCAAAATCTTGAGGCAGCTGATCGGACAATATTGCAAACATGCGAAAAAAATAAGGTCGTTGGAGTGTATAGCGCGACTTGGGACTCTTATAACTACACGCAGGCTGCCGCAAGTGGTTTTGCCGACATGATTTCTCGTCCAGTAAATATTATTCTTGTTAATGGTCTTGAATATGATTCAAATTCTTCTACAGTGCGCGAACAATGGAATAGTATTTTATCAACCGCGAGAAAAGCTGGTATTCCCGTAGTTTTAGTGAATCCTAGAACAATTCCGCAAGATGATACTTTATATGCTGCTGTTTTTGCAATATCCAGTCTTAGCAATTATGAGAATTCGCTAGTTCATGAAAGCTCATTGCAGCAGAAATTTGATAAAAATTCTTGGAGTTTTGATAATGCAATATTTACAATTGCTAATAATGAATATCATGAAATATACATGAATGTTACACTTCCATAAGGAGTTTTAGATGGTTGAAGAGCACGGATTACAGATGCCTGAGGTTGAGTATGTGGGGCTAAGTGCACAGGAAGTGCAACATCGTATTGATGAAGGTGCGGTTAACATAACAAAAGAGCAGACTTCTCGTTCTACAATGGCAATAATTCGTTCGAATATTTTTACTCTATTCAATGGGATTATTTTTGCAGCAATGGTTCTGGTTCTTATCACCGGTTCATGGAAAGACGCTGTTTTTGGTTTTGTTATTATTGTGAACGCTGCAATTGGTGTGCTCACGGAGCTTCGTGCAAAACGCACATTAGATAAGCTTTCTATTCTTGTTTCAGCGAAGTCTGTGGTTCGTCGAGATTCGCAAAATATTGTGGTTGATCATGCGGATATTGTCCAGGATGATTTGTTGTGGATTCGTTCGGGAGAGCAAGTTCCAGCTGATGCAATTGTGGTTCAGGACTGGAATCTTGAGCTAGATGAGTCAATGCTAACTGGCGAGTCTGTTACTGTTCGCAAGGCTGTTGGCGAGCAGGTTTTTTCTGGCTCTACTGCTGTTTCAGGTTTGGCTTTAGTGCGCGTGAATGCTGTGGGAGAGAACAGTTATGTTGCTCGTTTAACTGCTGAGGCGAAAGTATATAAGAAGACTATTTCTGATTTAAATCGTGGTATTAACACGATTTTGAAGTATATGACTTATGTGGTAGTGCCATTATGCGTGCTTCTTATCTGGTCGCAGCTGCGTACAGTAGGCGGATGGTCAGCTTTTGCAACAGGCGAGTGGAAGGACGCTTTTGTTTCTTCAGTTGCGGGCATTGTTGGTATGATTCCTGAAGGTTTAGTGCTTCTTACTTCGCTTAATTTTGCGGTGGCTGCGATGCGTCTCGCAAGGCAAAATACGCTGGTTCAGGAGTTGGAATCTGTTGAAACCTTGGCTCGAGTTGATAGTCTGAACCTAGATAAGACGGGTACTATTACCGATGGTGGCATCGCTTTTCGTGATATTATCCCTCTTAGCTCTGCCAATGAAATTGGTCAGCTTGAGCTTTATCAAGCGATTTTTGATGTTGTGAATGAAGAATCTGTTAATGCTACTGCTCAAGCAATTATAGAAGCATTAAGCAAAGAGAATATTACTCCTAGCGAGATTGTCGCTCGTATCCCATTCTCATCTGCACGCAAGTGGAGTGCGGTTATTGATAAGCATCATGACGTATGGTATTTTGGTGCGCCTGAGGTGATAGTTAGTAGTTTAGCGTCTAATTATGATGATGTTCTTCAAAAGGTAAATGATTTCGCCGCTGAGGGCAATCGTGTACTTCTTATTTGTAAAGCCGCATTCGATGGTGATATTCACGAGTTCTCTAATGCTCCTAAATTGCAGTCTTCTGCAAAGCCTATAGCTCTTATTTTGTGTGCTGAACGCGTACGTGATGATGCTCAAAAAACGTTGCAATGGTTTAGAGAACAAGGTGTACGCTGTCGTATTATTTCAGGAGATAATCCTGTGACAGTTGGCGCAATCGCTCATAAAGTTCAGCTTACTGGTGATGATCAGCCGATGATTATGGATGCGCGAGAGCTTCCTGAAGATATTAATGAGCTTGCTCAAACTTTAGAACATGTGGATGTGTTAGGTCGTGTACTGCCAAATCAGAAGAAAGCTATTGTTCAAGCGTT
>JAUMUB010000136.1 GCA_030530905.1 Bifidobacteriaceae bacterium
CACCTCTAGAACCTAAATATTCAGCAGTTGTGGCTGTGGCAATAGTGTAAGCACCTGCAATGCGAATACCACCAAAAATCGAATGTCCTGCAACTCGAAGTTTTACATGCCATAGTGTCCATGTTTGAGTTGCTCCACAAGTTAAGGCAACATCACTGTAATAACGAGGTACTGCTTGCAAACCACGGATAGTTTGTACAGCGATAGGAAATAATCCAAAAATTGCGACTATAACTATTTTTCCTGAAATTTCAAAACCGAACCATAGCAGAAGAATTGGTGCGATAGAAATTAATGGCATGGTTTGCGCGGCATATAATATGGGAAAAATGCTAGAGCGCAGAATTTTTGAGGAATAACAAACAATTCCTAAGGTGATACCACAAATAATTGCGAGAATAAATCCGATAACGCTTTCCTCTATAGTTATTGCCATAGCAGGCCATAAAGTGGGCATGGCATATACCATGCTTTGTGCAATACCAAGTGGGGAAGGTAAGAGTAATGGGTTAATTGAAGCCACGTCAGCCCAAATTTGCCAAACAGCTAGAATAACAATAATGGTGATAAACGTTGGTATGTGTCGTTTAAAGAATTTTAGTAACACCTTAACCTCACTCTAGCGTGTAACAGCTTGTAGTAAGGTGAGGAGCCCACAAGTTCATTACAACGCATTATTTGTAGTATATGCGCAATTTATTGCAATACATTAGTAGTAACGTAACCATATTTTGTCTTATTGATACGACATAATCATAATGCTTATAGTGTGTGGCAAACTCACTTTGAGATGCAAGATTGTAGCGTGAGGGGCATTGTAAGTACAGTCTAATTCGAACCTTTATCGTACTCTATTCGAATTTATACTGTTCATCCCAGAGTGCGATAGAAGAGAACAATTAGGGAATTGTCATGCCTCAATTTTTAGAGAAGATTCGTTATATTATTTGCGCAATTATTGCAATTATTCTTTCAGTCGCGTTATCTGCATGTGGCACAACTACAGGGAGCGCTAATCTACGCAAAGTGACGTTTATGCTATCTTGGGCGCCAGATACGAATCATATTGGCGTATATGTCGCTGCTCAAAAAGGTTATTTTGCGAAGCGGGGCTTAGATGTAAGCATTGTAGCAGTTTCACAAGCAGGTGCAGAACAGGCAGTTAATAATAAGAACGCCGATTTTGCATTGTCTAATTTAACTAATGTTGCCATGTATTCACTAAAAGGTGCACATCTTACCCAAGTATTACAAGTACAGCGTAAGCCAAGTGCTATATGGTGTTCACTAGCCTCAAATACGAGCATTACTCGACCTAAAGATTTTGATAATAAAGTGTTTGCAACTTTTGGTGCTAACGAGTCTGATGCGGTAATCCGCCGTATGATTCAAACTGATGGTGGTAAAGGTGTGTTTGACAAGGTCACTGTTGGTACGTCAACATTCCAAACGCTAAGCTCAGGTAAAGCAGATTTTGGTGGATTCTATTCCACATGGGAGGGTGTGCAAGCCCAAATGTATGGTCCAAAGCTTAACTGTTTTACTGAACCAGATTATGGTGTGCCAGGGAATGCGGATACCATCGGCGTGATTACTAACACTGAAACTGTTACTAAGGATCCTGAACTTGTACGCCAATTCACGCAAGCAACTCAGGAAGGCTACAAGTATGCTTATGCTCATCCAGATGATGCTGCAAAAATTCTAGTTTCAGCTGCGCCTGAAGCTAACTTAAAAATTGATTTTGTGAAGAAAAGTATGCATGTTATTGTCGATGGAAAATACTGGGGTGATCCTGAAAAAATTGCTTCAGGTGAGCAGAAGTTTGGAACGAATACTGTTGACGAGTCGCAACAGTATCTAAATTTCCTTGGTGAGCAACATGTGTTTACTGATGCAAATGATAAGGTTGTAGATACTGTGCCGCAAGTTTCTAAGTATGCAACAGATAAGTTTTTAGCATGAAACAGAGGATTTTATTAAGCGCTGATACGGGCATTGACGACTGCATGGCCTTAGCATATTTGCTTGCACAATCTGATGTGCAAGTATCAGCGATTATTGCCACGTATGGTAATGTTCACGCTAGTAAATCCGCGTACAATAATGCTGCAATTTTAAATGCTTGCAAAGCGCAAATTCCGATTGCGTTGGGTTGTACCGGACCGTCTTGGGCACGAGAATTTACTGTAGACTCAGGGTGTGCTACATTTCATGGAAGTAATGGATTGGGAAATGTGAACATGCCTTATGATTCGAACAGTCTTGAACATGTTGATTTCACTGTATTACCTGCAGATATTCAATCGAAATTTCAAGAATATTCGTATGCCCCATATTCAATAGGTGGCTATGAGCCTAATGACGAGCGCGAACACTATACGTTAGAAGAACATCGGGGTGACTTTGTCGCATCGCAATGCGGTATTGGTGTGCAGTGGATTATTGATAATGTGCGAAATTATGGGAAAGAACTTACTGTTCTAGTTACTGGACCATTAACTGACGTGGATGCTGCTATGAGATTAGCACCAGACATTGTAGAAAATATTCGCATTGTGATGATGGGTGGCACACTTACTCAAGAAGGCAACTGCTACGATTTGGTTTGTGAAACGAATATTATTCAAGACCCAGAGGCTGCAAAACGAGTATTTGAAAGTGGAGCAGAAATCACCATGGTTGGTCTTGATGTTACTCATCAGTGTTTGTTAACTGCACATGACACGCAAGCATGGCGTGATACGCAAAGCGTTTTAGGAACAAGTCTTGCTAATATGTGTGATTTCTATTTGCATGCCAATTATGTAAGTGACGAAATTTTTACTCAGGGTGCTCCATTGCATGATCCTTTAGCCGCTGCAGTTACGTGTCATCAAGAGCTGGTGCAGTGCGTTGATATGAATGTAACAGTAGAAACTCGAAGCGGTGACGGTTACGGTGTTCGGGGTAGGACTATTGGTGACCGTACTAGATTATTAGCACAAAAAAAGAATACGCATGTAGCGTTAGGAGTTCAATCACACGTTGCACATGATGAGATTGTGAAGAGTATAACCAATTTTGTTTCGCAATTGCGTGGTACATGTTAAATAACTCACTTGGTGTTTGTGTTGTTTCATATTATCGCTTACACATGTGAGAACATATTTAACACA
>JAUMUB010000137.1 GCA_030530905.1 Bifidobacteriaceae bacterium
ACAACGTTTTACCATTAATTTTTATGCCATTATTTTTATCAATAAATATCGCTTTATATTGAAGAAACATAGATTTTATATAGCAAAAAGCAAAACACCTAAAACTTGCAACTTTTTATTAACTCAGTTAATATATGAACGTATTTTACAAAACATTTTACATGTACGTAGAAGATAGGAGATGAAGATGTCTAGCTTGCAGCAGCATACACAATCATCTCTATCCGAACACAATCGTTCATCAATAATCAGATATCTCTACATGCATGGAATTTGTTCGCGCGCACAAGTAGCAAGCGCATTACACTTAACACCAGCTGCAATTACCAAAATAACCGCACGTCTACTCGACCACAGCATTATCAAAGAAACAGGTAACCTTGAGGGCAAGAAAAATAGACGCTCAATTGGTATTGGACTCAACTACAATAAATTCCATATTATCGCTGTAAAATTTGCGCGTACCCTCATCGAAATTGGTATCTTTGATTTTGCAGGAAATTGCATTAAGCAGTTACCAACTATTGTTGTAGCAAACGATACAGTAAAACAAGCAGTTAACGAAGTACATGCTACGATAAAAAAACTTATACAAACTGATTCTAAAATCGTCGCAGTAGGTATTGCGGTTCCGGGACCATATTTAAAAAAAGCCGGATATATCGCAATTGTTTCTTCAATGCCAGAATGGCAAAACATCAACTTTAATAACGAATTCAATAGTGCATACGATGTGCCTGTTTTTATTGAACAAGACGCACGCGCAGGTGCTTTGGCGGAATCATTGTTTAATAAAGAAAACAATTCACAGTCCCTCGCCTACTATCTTCTTGGCGAAGGCATTGGCGTAGGTGTTATTGACAACAATCATATTCTTCTCGGATATCAAGGCGCAATCAGCGAATTAGGTCATGTCAGCATTGACATAAATGGCAAGCCTTGTGAATGTGGGAATAAGGGGTGTCTTGAACGCTACTGTTCCGCTCCTACACTTCATCAATTAATCAACGAAGCACACATTATTAACAACAGTGAACATATGGAACATTATGAAGTGTGCCAAGAATTCTTCAAACTTGTGAATAGCAATGAGGCAAACACACAAGCACAAGAAATATTCCGCAATCTTGCAACTAATATCGGCTACGGATGCATTATGATTATTAACGCTTTTAATCCTAAACGTATCATACTCGGTGATATTATTGCACAGGCAGGTCAGCCTCTATTGCAAATAGTTAAAGAGGTTGTTCATTCCCGTGTCATAAAAGAACTTGATGAAACAACAGAAATTGTATTATCGACTTTGCGATCAGATACCGCTTTATCCGGTGCTGCCGCAATTGCAATTTCCCAATTCATCAATAAACCTTCACGATTTATAAAAGACTTTCAAACAAATAGCAATAATAAACAATATAAAGAAAGGAAATCCCATGACTAAACCAATAGTACTTTCTCTTGGAGAATTGCTCTGGGATATGCTTCCTGGCGGTAAGCGCGCTGGTGGAGCTCCAGCTAATTTCATTTATCATTCTATGATGAATGGAACCGAAGGTTATGCAATCAGTGCAGTCGGAGAAGATGCTCTCGGTGACGAATTGGTTGAACAAGCAAACAATGCAGGTATTCAGTCCATTATTCAGCGCAACGCATGGCCAACAGGCACTGTTGACGTTGCATTAAAGAACGGTATTCCTGAATACACTATTGTTAAGAACGTGGCTTGGGATCACATTCTTTACACCCGTGAACTCATTGATGCAGTTAAAAAAGCTGATGCAGTTTGCTACGGCACCTTGGGCTTGCGCTCACAAGAATCACACGACACTATTGTGGAATTGCTCAAGCACACCAAGCCTGGTGCTATTAAGTTCTTCGACATTAATATTCGTGGCGATCATTATTCTAAGGAACTCATCAACGAGTTACTTGAGCAAGCAACCATTTTCAAGATCAATGATGCAGAGTTGTTGTTACTCCGCGATCTCTTCGACATCCGTGGCACTTCAGACGAGGCTGCATGTGACTGGTTCTTGAAGACTTATAATCTTGATTACATCATCTTAACCGGCGGTTCAACCTTCAGCACTATTACTTCTCGCACAGGTGAAACCTCCACAGTCTCCACACCACACGTTCAAGCAATTGACACTGTAGGCGCAGGCGACTCATTCTCTGGTACATTCACTGCAAAGATTCTCACTGGAGCATCTCTTGTAGAAGCACACCGTGCAGCAGTCAACACTGCAGCATATGTCTGCACACAGAACGGTGCATGGCCAGAATATCCAGAACAGATTCCTGACTACTTAGCACAAGCAGGTCAATAAAATTATAGGTTTATACAATGTATGGAGATAAGAAACACTTATCCCCATACATTGAGGACATAACTATTAACAGATAGTGATTACAACAACTATGAACAACGATACAAAAGCATTTAGTATGCGTCAGCTTGCACCAGTAATGGCAACATTCTTCGTAATGGGCTTTGTTGATTTAGTTGGTACCGCTACCAATTATGTTAAGAGTGAATTTATTCTTAGCGATTCGCAAGCTAATCTATTCACCTCAATGGTATTCCTGTGGTTCCTTATTTTCTCAGTTCCAACAGGCGTACTCATGAATAAGATCGGTCGCCGTAAAACCGTTCTTATCTCAATCGTAGTAACTCTTATTGCAATGTTACTTCCTGTAATTGCATACACAACATTACAAGGCAATATTCGACTTACAGTTATTATTATTTCATTTGCTTTTCTTGGTATTGGCAACACTTTTATGCAGGTCTCTTTAAATCCACTTTTAACAGTGTTTGTTAAAGGTGATCGTCTTGCTTCAACGTTGACAACAGGACAGTTTGTAAAAGCATTCGCATCATTCTTCGCACCATTAATCGCAACATGGTGCGCTACACGCTTCAACAGCTGGTGGTTATTGTACGCCATCTATCTTGTTATCGGTGTAGTAATCGGTCTTGCATTAGCTTTCGATAAGATCGAAGAAGAACCCGAAGAATCAAAAGACACCACAACAATCGCAAGCTGCTTCAAGCTTTTAAGCAATCGTATTGTACTTTTGTGCTTCCTCGGAATTGTCGCACACGTTGGTATCGATGTTGGCATTAACGCACAAGCTCCACGAATT
>JAUMUB010000138.1 GCA_030530905.1 Bifidobacteriaceae bacterium
AAATTAGCCAAGAATTGCTAATACATCACGGGAGGAAACAATAAGATAATCTTCACCCTCGTAGTGTACTTCAGTGCCACCATACTTGGAATACAAAACCTTATCGCCTACTTTAACGTCCATAGGGATACGCTCACCCTTGTCATCACGGCGACCAGGACCTACTGCAAGAACTTCACCCTGCTGTGGCTTTTCTTTTGCGTTATCTGGAATGAACAAGCCAGAAGCTGTCTGGCTTTCAGCAGCAGCTTGCTTAACAATAATCTTATCTTCCAATGGTGTTAATGAAATTGACACTGTACGCCTCCTATACAAGTAATAAACTTGAGTGTTCATCAATCAACTTCTGAACACGCTACTGTTTATAATAGCTCATCCATATGAAAAATCGCAAGCTGCAACGCAAAAAAATTGCAACTTGCGATAAAAAGAAAAATTTTATGCTGAACGGCGCTGTAATACTGCTTCTAAATCAGCACCAAGAGAATCATCAGTCTGCTCTGGAGCTTCTATTTGAGCGTTATTCTCAGAATCGCGAAAAGCTTCATCTTGTGCACCTTCATCGACTTCATCCGAATCTTTAATAAGATCAGCCTCAGTTTCTTCCAAATCCTGAGCTTTAGCAACCTGCTTCATTGACTTGATCTCTAAACTCTCAGGTTCTTCAACCGCGATTTCTTGACCAGAGCGATCTTCACCAAACGAGAAGGAAATCAAATCCTGAGATGGGGCAGCCATATCAAATACGTCTAAATTCTTTGCAGGGCGAATCTGTTGCAACTCAGCCGTAGCATCAGAATTTACTTCTGTAGAAGAAGTGTTTACTGCAGATTCAACTACCTCTGCATTGTGCTGTTCTTCAGACTTGACAACCTCTTCATTATGCTGTTCTTTTTGTAAAGCTGCTTTTTTAGCAAGAATTGTCTTGTGTAAAGCAACACGAATTTCGCGCTTATCAAGAACGTCGGTTGGCGCGCCATCCTGAACCATATCCTCAATATCTTCGGTTGCAGCAGCAACAAAATGAGGTTCATAATGAACTTCATCATGAGAATTTACGCGCTTATTTTCCTGCTGAACTTCATCGCTATTAACATCAGACTTCTTCAATTGAATAGCAGACTTTTGCTCTAACTGTACTGTTTCATTGGCAACTTGCAACGCTGAAATATTCTTTTCACGAAGTAACTTCGCAGTTTTTTGCTCCCATGCTCGAGCCGCCGCAGAAGCGCGAACACCACATGCCACAAGCACTACCAACAAAGTTGCTGGAATAAGCGCAAAAGCAATATGAATATGCACAACAAATGAAGCAATAATCATTGCGACGGTTAAAGCCAATAACGTTAATGACAAGATTTGACGACGACGTACAGCTTGCTTACGTAAGGTTCGTACACGGATAATACGTTGTACTAATTCCTTATCACCATTATTGCTTTCAGCCTGCATAAATGCCCCTTTCAAATTAGGCACATACCCATCAGAATATTGCATACCACTATGAGCATCAATAAGATGCAAGGAAGTAGATACACGATCTTCGCGATGTTCAACCACTTTTTTCATACTATTCGCGGTTTTTCTAGGAACCCAAACAGTAAGAGCAAGAACAACAATCGCTAAGATAACTAAGGTGCTTAACGAAGTGCTGTAGTCCATACATTTAAGAATAGAAGATTGTGTGAACTTTTTGTGTGGAAATTTCACATCGTGTCGCACAAAAATTGTGCAATGCACCGATGTACATCTTGCTCAAACAGAACGTATATTTCGTGATCTTCCCAACAATTATTCACATAAATATATTGTTTACGAACTCCCTCATTATGCGCTCCAATTTTTTTGACAACTGATTGCGAACGTATGTTTCTTGGAATAATCGCAATCTCTAAACGATGCAAAGATGGACTACCATTGCCTTTCTGTAACGCCCAGTTAGCAAGCATAGCTAAAGCAAGCGGCATAATCCCACGTCCAGCATATCTCGAATCAATCCAATACCCCACCAAACCACTTCGCATAGAAGCATACAAAATATTACTAATTGAAATCTGCCCAATAATCCGCTCATGTAAAACAATCACAAACACAACCCCTGTACCTTGCCGCTCATTTACGCGCAAATTGTGAACCCAAGCACTAAAACTAAACCCCTCACCGCCACAAGGATCTTGAGCCTGCCACGGCGCAAGCCACGAATCATTCTTATCTCGCAGAGAATACCATTCTTCTTCATCGCTTAATTCAATTGCCCGCAATACTATCGGCAATTCCCTATTTTCAGAGCGTAAAACAGGAATGGTAATAACAGGTTTAAAAGCATGTTTAATAGAACTAACAATACTCATACTTTTATTGTGCCACACAACTTACCATAATCAATTACAACAAGACATTACAATCATGTTTAACAATGCAATACTTTGTGATATAACAAAAAAATGACCTCAAAACAAGAACTAAGAAAAAGCATTCTTCAGCAACGAGCCAAAATAGCCCGCCCACTACTTCCTGATAGCGGCAATGCACTAGTTAGCGTGGCACAGCCGATTATAAACAGCATTACCCACCCAACAACCATAGCTTTATATATTTCTATGGGTACTGAAATCTCCACTCTAGAACTAATTCACACCCTACTACTGCAACGCCACACTTTACTCATACCAAAGCTTGGAACGGGCAAAGAAATTTTTTGGAGTGAACTCAACTCTGTTGAACAACTTAATAATCTTCAAAGCATTAATGAACACAGACCTTTAGAAGTACATTCAAACAATCTCCTGCCCGAAGAACTTAATAATGCCTCGCATATTTTCATACCTGCCCTAGCAATAGACCAGCAAGGAAATCGCCTAGGACGTGGAGCGGCTTGGTATGATCAAGCGTTACTACATCGAAATACTCATGCGCAACTATACGCAATTTGCTGGGATTGGGAACTGTTACCAAGTGTTCCCACACAAAAACATGATGTCCCTGTTCAAGGCGCTATTACAAATAAGCAGATTGTGCATTTCGCATAAATTTATTAAAATTCTTACAATAATTATTCTGTTATTTTTAAAATAACTACACTGTATTATGCGCATATATAAAATGCATT
>JAUMUB010000139.1 GCA_030530905.1 Bifidobacteriaceae bacterium
AATATGCACATCATAATATGTTAATTATTAGTTTTTAGCTAATGTAAGCCACTAAGGAAGCGTTACATTTTGTTATAGAATAGTTCTTATGAATACTACGAGTAATAATTTTGACATACTTAACGAAGCTTTGAACCAAGCACCTCATCAAACATTATCAACACTTTTACGTGACTCATGGTTTTTAGGTTTCGACACAGAAACAACAGGTATTAACCCTAAAGAAGATGGTATTGCTTCTGCCTGCATGGTACTACGAAACCCAGAGTTTAATCGTGATGGTGACGTAATTGGCGAATGGCTTATCAACCCTGAGCGTCCAATGAATCCAATCGCTTCCCAAGTCAATGGTTTTACTGACGAGTATTTACAAGAACACGGACAGGACGCCAAAGAGGGCTTGCTCCAGATGAAAGAAGTCATCGAATTAGCCTTGTCAAAGAACATTCCGATTCTAGCGTATAACGCACCTTTTGATATTCGCCAGCTTCAGGGGGATTTAGAATATTTTAATCTTCCCTCGTTAAGTGAAAATCTTCTTGTGATTGACCCTTTGGTTATTGATAAGAAATTCTGTATTCGCCGTGGCAAACGCAACCTAGCAACTACTGCAGAATATTATAATATTACGCCGTTTGGCGATTATCATAATGCCACAGCAGATACTGTTGTTGCTATTGATGTTATGCAAAGCATATGCAGCAATTTTGATATGGTAGCAAATACTGCATTATCGGATATTATGACTGCTCAGCGTATTGCATTTAAACAGTCTCAAGACAGTTTTAACCAATGGGCAAAATCTCAGGGCGTTCGCGAGCGCCACGATACTTGGTTATAAGCTAAGAATTTGTAATAGTAATGGGATAGCACCACTTAGGTGTTATCCCATTACTATATGCAATGATAATAATACTTTTTAATAACCTACAACTTAATACAAGTTAGATATACAAGCATTTTAGCTTCTTATTATTGATAGTTTCGCTCAATTAAAAGGTTTGTAACCATTAAGTTAGCTTCTGTGGTGAGGTTATAAATAATCACTTGTGCTAAATCTTTAGCAGGCATGAATGAATGTTGCTTTTCCTCTGAGACGTAATCACGACTTTCCTCGTAGAAGTTAGTGTCAATGCCTCCTGGATACACGCCAACTACTTTTACGCTGCTGCCTTTGTATGCAGCTTTGAGACTTTCGGTATAACCGCGTTCACCCCATTTTGTGGCACAATACACGCTTTCTTGCGCGTTACCTCTGGTAGCAGCCGTGCTCATAATATTCACCAAAGTTACGTTCTGCTCGTTTACTAAACGAAGTGTTTGCGCAGACCAAATTATCATTCCTTCTAGCCCTTTTAAACACTTTGCCACGTCAGATGCCGTGTAGTCTGCAGGTTTTTTAAACACTGGTTGACCTGCGTTATTAATAAGCATGTCAACATGACCAATTTTTTCAATTGATTCAAGTGTTTGCATACAGAAATTCTCATCAGTAACATCACCTGTAAACGCATGATATGCGCCACCTAATTCTTTGCTATTATCTTCTTGCGCCTTAGCATCAAAGTCGATACCGCAAACATCCCAACCTTGTTCAATAAGCTGCTTTGATAACTCGTATCCAAGTCCGTGAGCACTACCGGTTACTATTGCTAACTTCATTTCAACCTTTGCTTATAAATCATGCATTACATTTCAAAATATACAGTATAACACTGTACCAATATGCGTTTTAGTAGCCTTATAAAACATGCGTTTAAAACAAAATGGCCATTCCCCCGAAGGCAATGACCATTATTGTATTTACTTATTTATTATTCGTCTGCTTCAACAGTACCAGTGAGCTTACCGACAAAGTGTAAGCAGTGATACATTACGAGAACAACAACTGTACCAATTGCAATACCATTAAACTGAATATTATCAATAGCGCATTGGAAGTTTGCAATACCGATAATCATTACAACAGCAGCTGTCATAACGTTTAGAGGCTTGGTGAAATCAACCTTGTTTTCAACCCAGATACGAACACCAATCATACCAATCATGCCGTAAAGCAATGTGGTTACGCCACCTAATACGCCTGAAGGAATGGTGTTAATAATTGCGCCGAACTTAGGGCAAAGGCTGAGCAAGAATGCAAATATTGCAGCACACCAGTATGCCGCTGTGGAATACACTTTTGTTGCAGCCATAACGCCAATATTCTCACCGTATGTTGTGGTACCTGAACCACCGAAGCAGCCTGCAATTGCCGTACCTAAACCATCAGAAAGTAAAGCAGTACCCATTTTGTCGTCATAATTTCGACCAGTCATTTGTGCCACGGATTTTACGTGTCCAACATTCTCAGCAATAAGCACAAGTACTACTGGTAGGAACATAGGAATTACACTGAAATCGACAGTGAATGTGTGGAATTGTGGCAGACCAAACCATGCTGCTTTTTCTACAGCAGAAAAATCAACCTGACCTGCGACGCAAGCGTAAGCATATCCAATAAGCACGCCCAATAAAATATTTAAACGACCAAGCATACCACGGAATAAAACAGCAACTAACAACACTGCAACCAAAGTTACTATCGCCGTATCTGGAGCTTGTTGGAAATTAGTCCAAGTAGATGGTGCAAGATTAAAACCAATAATTGCTACGATTGCACCATTTACCACAGGTGGCATTAACTTATCAATCCATGTTGAACCCACAAAGTGAACAAGCAAACCGATAAGGGCAAGTAGAACACCGGTGACAAAAATACCAAAGCTTGCCACACCAAGACCTTTATGCGCTGTGGTTATAGCAGCAATAGGAGCGATAAATGCAAAGGAACTACCTAAATAGCTTGGCAAAACATTTTTATTAAGTAACAAAAACAGCGCTGTTGAAAACGCTGTAAACATAAGAGTTGTTGATGGGTCAAAACCTGTGAGCAATGGTACTAAGAATGTTGCACCGAACATTGCAATCACATGCTGAACACCAATACTAATAGTAAGTGGCCATACCATGCGTTCATCTGGTTCAACTACTTCACCAGTGGCTAATGTTTTACCATTACCATGTAGTTTCCAAGAAAACATTATTTCTC
>JAUMUB010000140.1 GCA_030530905.1 Bifidobacteriaceae bacterium
GTAATGAGGCGTTGACTCGTCCAAGACCAGGTCATGCAGATTTAACTGGTATGCGTAAGTATGGGTTTGATGATGCTCGCCCAGTTTTAGAACGATCTAGTGCTAGAGAAACAGCTTCACGTGTGGCACTTGGCGCAATTGCAGCTAATTTTCTAGAGCAGGCTTTCGGTATTCGCACAGTCGCGCACGTGTTGTCAATTGGCGGTGCAGGCGTAGTTGATGAGGAGAACCGAGCACTTCCAACGCCTGACGATGTTGAAAAGCTTGATAATTCACCAGTTCGTACCTTAGATGATGGTGCACAAGAGCGAATGATTGCTCGTATTGATGAAGCAAAAGCAAATGCTGACACCTTGGGTGGAGTTATTGAAGTAATTGTTTATGGAGTACCAGCAGGTGTTGGTACATACGTGGAATCAGATCGTCGTCTTGATGCTGCTTTAGCGGCTGCTGTTATGGGTATTCAAGCTTTCAAAGGTGTAGAAATTGGCGATGGTTTCCTAGAGGCTCAGCGCCCTGGATCACAGGCACATGATGAAATGGTAATGAAAAACGGTGTTATTACTCGTTTGACAAATCGTGCAGGTGGAATTGAGGGTGGTATGTCAAATGGTGAGCCAATTCGTGTTCGTGCAGCTATGAAACCAATTCCTTCAATTCCAAGAGCATTACGTACTGTCGATGTTGCAAGTGGTGAAGAAGGAACGGCAATCAATCAGCGTTCTGATTCAACAGCAGTTCCTGCTGCAGCTGTAGTAGCAGAAGCGATGGTGCGTTTAACTATTGCACAGTATGCACTAGAAAAGTTTGGTGGCGATAGCGTTGCAGAAATTCAACGCAATGTTGAGGGATATCTTAATTCTTGGCCAGAGCATATGCGTTAAATAGGTGATTTATTATGAAGAAATATAATAAACCTTTAGCAGTTCTTATCGGCATGCCAGGTGCAGGTAAAAGCCGTATTGGTGCAGAAGCAGCGCGTGAGCTTAATGTTCCGTTTGTTGATACGGATGAGCTTATTGAGCAAGAAGTAGGGATGAGAATTCCAGAATTCTTCGAACGTTATGGTGAAGCTGAATTTAGACGTGTTGAGAGCGATATTGTTATTCAAGCTATTGAACATGAGGATAATGCAATCATAGCTTTAGGTGGTGGAGCTCCAATGACCCCATCTGTAAAACGTGCATTATTTGGCTATATTCGTCACCGCGGTAAGGTCGTATATTTAAAAGCTGATCCGCAGGAGGCAATGGAGAGAGCAACCCGCTCATCTAATCGTCCAATGCTACATGGAGATGCACAGCAACGTTGGATGGATTTATACGAGCAGCGAGACCCTGTATATCATTACATTGCTAACACATATGTGCGAACACAAGGAGCCAGTCCAGCTGTTGCGGCTGCAAAACTCGTGGACATGGTGTCGAGCCGAATCGTGCATGTTAATGGTGTTAATATTAAGCCATATGACGTAGTTATTGGTGATAATACGCTGAACATGCTTCCTGATGTTTTAGGTGATAAGGTTCTTCGAGTTGCTTTAATACATACGAATCCTGTACAACGTCATAGCGATAAGGCGCGTGCTGTACTGCGCCGTGCTAACTATGAGGTAAGCGATATTGTAATCCCAGATGCCGAAGCTGGTAAAACAATTCGCGTAGCTGAAGCAGTTTGGCAACGACTAGGCGAGGAGGGGTTTACTCGCTCTGATGCAATTGTTGGCGTTGGTGGCGGAGCAGCTACTGATGTTGCTGGTTTTATTGCTGCAACATGGATGCGTGGCATTACTTATGTGAATTGTCCTACATCTTTACTTGCAATGGTTGATGCATCAACTGGTGGAAAAACAGGTATTAACACGGATGAGGGTAAAAATCTTGTTGGAAGTTTTTACACTCCAGTTGGAGTTCTTGCAGACTTACAAGCATTAACAACATTACCTAACGATATTTTTATTGAGGGCTTAGGGGAAGTTGTTAAATCAGGCTTTATTAGGGATACACGTATTCTTGATATTCTTGAAAAGAATGCTGAGGAATTGCGTAATTTCAACAATGAGACTTTTAATGATAGTCCGATTAAAAGCGTGATTGCAGAACTTATTGAACGTACGGTTCGTGTTAAGGCATATCATGTGTCTCGCGATTTACGCGAATCAAATATTCGTGAATTCTTAAATTATGGCCATACTTTAGGTCATGCTATTGAGAAGATAGAGCATTTCCGTTGGCGTCATGGTAATGCTGTAGCTGTGGGCAGTGTTTTTGCTGCTCAATTAGCTTATGAGCTGGGATATGTAGATAAGGAAGATGTTGACTATCATCGTAGTTTATTACGTTCTGTAGGTTTGCCAACTACTTGGAGTAATGGCAGCTGGCAGGAAGTTTTAGATCTTATGCATCGAGATAAGAAAGCTCGAGGTAATAGTCTACGTTTTGTTATTTTAGATCGTATTGGTCATCCAATTCATTTAGACAATCCACCAATTCAAGCAGTTCAGTCTGCGTTCGAAAGCATACGAGGTGAGTGATGATACAAAAAGTTTTAGTCGTAAACGGCCCTAATCTTGGGCGCTTAGGTGTTCGTCAGCCTGATGTATACGGTCACGATAATTTCGCTAAATTAGTTGAAGATTGTAAACAGTGGGGTGCGCAATTAAAACTCGATGTTGATGTTCGTCAAACTGATGATGAATCTCAAATGGTTTCATGGATGCATGAGGCAGCTGATAATGAATATGCTGTAGTAATGAATCCTGCTGCTTTTACTCATTACAGTTATGCGTTAGCAGATGCTGCTCATATGGTTTTAGATGCTGGTATGCCTTTGATCGAAGTTCATATTTCTAATCCTGCAGCTCGAGATACTTTTAGAAAGCATAGTGTTATTTCTCCTGTAGCAACCTCAACAATTACTGGTTTAGGATTTTTAGGTTACCGCCTAGCTCTTGAAGCGGTTCAAGAAATTACGTCTAAATAAACAGAGTTAATTCTTGGCGTGTATGGTAAATATGCGTAAAAATAACGTATTTCTGCTGATTTTGTAACGATTAACCAGTATTAAAATTTGCGAAACTGCT
>JAUMUB010000141.1 GCA_030530905.1 Bifidobacteriaceae bacterium
AATAGGAGCAAACTCCCCAGAATCTACCTGACGTTGCAACTCATCAAGCGCATGGTCCATGTCGGATAATTCTTGCTCACTAAGCAAGCCTGCTCGACCTAATGCTCTTGCATGAGCGCGTGAGCCAGCAATATCATCATCCGCTAAACGCCAATCAAATTGTGTTGATTTACTCAAGGCAGCAAGTGCTGGTGACGGGCCAGAGGAAAAACGACCACCCCACAACGCAATTCCTTGACTGTTCTGCTGGCTCATATTACTCCTATCAAAATTAGAATCGAACTATTTTACTTCTTCTTGTGATACCTCTACACCATTACCAAACTTAACATCACGTGATGCTGCGACTGCATTTGGCAAACCATAGATTTCAATGAATCCGACAGATGCGTTCTGATCGAATGAGTCTCCACTATCATAAGTAGCAAGATTATAATCGTAGAGTGATGCGTCTGAGCGACGTCCAACTACAACTGCTCGACCGCCATGTAATACCATACGAATTTCGCCGCTCACATACTGCTGTGTTTCTTTAATAAATGCATTTAATGAGCGAACTGCTGGTGAGAACCATTGTGCATCATATACAAGTTCTGCCCAGCGCTTGTCAATATCACGCTTAATACGATGTTGTTCGCGTTCTAAGCAGAAGTTTTCAAGCTCGTTATGTGCTGTGATTAATGCTATTGCACCTGGTGCTTCGTATAATTCACGTGATTTAATACCCACAAGACGATCTTCAATAAGATCTACACGTCCGATGCCTTGGGCACCTGCACGGCGGTTCATTTCTTCAATAGCCTGCAATGGGGTTACATCACGACCATCAATTTTTACAGGAATACCCTGCTTAAATTCGATAACTACTTCATCCTCTACTGGTGGGAATGCTGGGTCATCAGTGTAAGAATAGCAATCTTTAGTAGGAGCATTCCATGGATCTTCTAAGAATCCTGTTTCAATTGCTCGTCCCCAAACATTCTGATCGATTGAATATGGACTTTTCTCTGTTTGAACAATTGGCAATTTATGATCTTTAGCGAATTGAATTTCAACATCACGTGTTAAAGACAAATCACGAATTGGACTAATTGCTTTAAGAGTTGGATCAATTGAGCGAATGGAAACCTCAAAACGTACTTGATCGTTTCCCTTACCTGTGCAACCATGTGAAATGGTGTCTGCACCGAATTGATGTGCCGCACGTACAAGATGCTTTGTGATTAAAGGACGTGAAATAGCAGAAACTAAAGGATAAACGCCTTCATACATTGCGTTTGCTTGTAAAGCTAACATGCAGTATTCGTTTGCGAATTCTTCTCGCGCATCAACAACATACGCTTCTACTGCACCACATGCTAAAGCACGTTCTTTGATTGTTTCAAGACTTTCGCCGCCTTGACCTACATCAAGAGATACAGCAACAACGTCTTTTCCTGTACGATCTTTTAAATATGGAATTGCAACAGACGTGTCTAAACCACCTGAATATGCTAACACGATACGATTTTTTTCGCTCATATATGTCCTTTCAAACAGTACTCTGTAAGAGTATACAGTATTATGTATAAATATACAATATTGTGTTTTGTTCAATTATTGAGAAGTTATCTTTAACAACCAATCCGCGCGTTCTTGCGCCTTAGCATTATCGCTGCAAATCATCATAATCGTATCGTCACCTGCAATTGTTCCTAATACGCCATCAAAATTTGCTTTATCAATAATACTCGCAACATATTGAGCCGCTGCAACAGGGGTATGAATAACTACCAGATTTTTAGCAATAGCAACAGCAGTGATTAAATCCGATAGTTGACGAATCACATAATCTACTTTCACGCCAGAAACAGGAACTTCACCACCAGCACACATGTACGCAATCTTGCCATCAGATAAGCGAGTTTTAACAACATTTAACTCATCCAAATCACGACTTAAGGTTGCTTGAGTTACTTCAATACCTTCTTGCGACAGCATATCTAATAATTGCATTTGTGAAGTGACAATATGCTCCTGCAACAGCATTTCAATAACACTTAAGCGCGCCGCTTTATTGCTCGGATAGTGAGTTGTTGAATCATCATGCATGACTATTTCCTCAAGCTCTCATCTTCACGCTGAACACCAATAAGCCATGTCATCAAAGCTTTTTGCGCGTGTAAACGATTTTCAGCCTCATCCCACACAACCGACTGTGGGCCTTCAATCACACTTTCTGACACTTCTTTACCACGATATGCTGGTAAGCAGTGTTGGAATAATGCATGTTCATCTGCTTGAGCCATTAGCTTATCATTAACCTGATATGGAATAAATGGTTTAGAACGAACAGCATATTCGTTTTCTTCGCCCATAGATACCCATGTGTCAGTGAACACACAGTCAACGTTTTGAACAGCCTCATAAGGGTCAGTATATACGCCAACTTTACCGTTATTTTCATAGGCAAGACGTTGAGCGTCTTCTACAATATTCTCACTTGGAAGATAACCATTAGGCCCTGCTACACGCACATCCATACCAGCAAGTGCACCTGCAATTAGATACGAATTTGACATATTATTAGCGCAGTCACCAACATACGCTATTTTCATTCCAGATAAGGCATCCACACCACCTTTATGCTGTGCAAGAGTTAAAAAGTCTGCAAGAATTTGGCATGGGTGGAAATCATCTGTTAACGCGTTAATAACTGGCACGGTAGCATATTGCGCCATTGTTTCTACGCGCGACTGTTCAAAAGTACGCCATACGATTGTGGAAGTCATGCGTGTAAGCACTCGAGCAGTATCTTCTACCGGCTCACCACGACCTAACTGCGAAGTGCCTTTGTCAATTACCAGAGGATATCCTCCAAGCTCGCTGACGCCAACGCTGAAGCTTGAGCGCGTGCGAGTGCTAGGCTTATCAAAAATCACCGCAACTGATTGCGGACCTAGAAAAGGTTGATGATAATATCTATTCTCACGGAATTTAAGACCTAGTCTTAAAATCTCTTTCTGCTCCTCATGCGTGATATCATCGTCACGGAGCATATGTC
>JAUMUB010000142.1:0-371 GCA_030530905.1 Bifidobacteriaceae bacterium
TATCAGTAGAACAGTTACATATTGACACAAACCCATGGAGCGCGTTTATTGTTTAAAACTGTGCTGAATTTGTAATCTAGTTGTGAGATTATTTCATTTTGTGTTAAACGTGTCCTAGCGCATGACATACTAGAATTATGCAAATTAGACCAGGTTCTATGTATCCGCTCGGAGCAACCTTTGATGGTGCTGGCGTGAATTTTGCAATATACTCAAAAATTGCAGAAAAAGTAGAGTTATGTTTATTCGATGATGAAAATAATGAAACCAGAATAGAGATGACAGAGCAGAACTCTCATGTCTGGCATAATTATATTCCTGGAATACAACCGGGGCAATTATACGGTTACCGTGTTTATGGTCCGTATGAT
>JAUMUB010000142.1:381-3040 GCA_030530905.1 Bifidobacteriaceae bacterium
CGTCTCAAGGTTTGCGTTGTAATCCAAATAAACTTTTACTTGACCCGTATGCTAAGGCTATTGAGGGCAATATTGATGGTGATGAGAGCTTATTCTCATACTGGTTTGATGCTCCTGATGATATCACTCGTATGAACACGCTTGACTCAGCAGACCATACGATGAAAGCTGCTGTAGTAAACCCATTCTTTGATTGGGATAATGATCACCACCCACGAATTCCATACCATGATTCTGTAATTTATGAAGCACACGTTCGCGGTATGACGAATTTAAATCAGATGGTTCCAGCAGATATTCGAGGAACATACGCCGGCTTAGCATATCCAAGTGTGATTAAATACTTAAAGGATTTAGGTGTTACAGCAATTGAGCTCATGCCAATTCACCAGTTTGTGAACGATGCGTTCCTGCAAGAAAAAGGGCTAACGAACTATTGGGGGTATAACACTATCGGATTTTTCGCCCCTCACAACTCATATTCAAGTTCAGGACAACGCGGCGAGCAGGTAAATGAGTTCAAGGCAATGGTGAAAGCATATCATCGTGCTGGCATGGAAGTTATTCTCGACGTAGTATACAACCATACCGCCGAGGGTAATGAAAAAGGGCCAACATTAAGCCTTAAAGGTATAGATAATCGCGAATATTATCGTTTAGTTGACAATGATTGGAATCATTATTTTGACACCACAGGAACAGGTAATTCGCTCTTTATGCGCTCGCCACATACCTTGCAGCTTATTACTGATAGCTTGCGGTATTGGGTTGAGGAAATGCACGTTGATGGATTCCGCTTTGATTTAGCATCAACTCTTGCAAGACAATTCCAAGAGGTTGATAAACTTTCTGCTTTCTTTGATATTGTCGGTCAAGATCCTGTTATTTCTCAGGTTAAGCTCATTGCAGAGCCTTGGGATCTTGGTTCTGGCGGTTATCAGGTCGGTGGTTTCCCATCAACATGGTCAGAATGGAATGGACGTTATCGCGATTGTGTTCGTGATTTCTGGCGCTCACAACAATCAACTTTACCTGAATTCGCTAGTCGTTTTATGGGTAGCTCTGATTTGTATGAGCAAAATGGGCGTAGGCCTGTTGCTTCAGTGAATTTCATCACTGCGCATGATGGTTTCACAATGAACGACTTAGTGAGCTATAACGAGAAGCATAACGAAGCAAATCTTGAGGATAATCGTGATGGTGAGAGTAATAATCGCTCGTGGAATTGCGGTGTTGAAGGTGCAACGAATATTTATGATGTGAATGAGCTTCGTGAGCGCCAAATGCGAAACATGTTCTGCACCTTGTTCTTAAGTCAAGGTATTCCTATGATTTGCGGCGGTGACGAGGTTATGCGCACTCAGCAGGGCAATAATAACGCTTATTGCCAAGATAATGAGCTGTCGTGGACTCACTGGGATTTGACTGATGTGCAGCAGGATATGCATGATTTTGTGTCGAAGCTTATTAATCTTCGCTTAGCACATCCTGTTTTGCATAGGCGACGTTTCTTCACTGGTCGTGAGCCGCAGGATGATATTGCAAAAATTCCACAGGTGGAGTGGTTTGATCATACTGGTCATATTATGGATATGGGATCATGGCAGAACGCCCATGCTTTATCTATGATGATTTATTTGAATGGTTCTGATATCCCAGAGAGCGACTGGTTTGGTAACCGCATGATTGATAATGATTTCTTGCTGATTTTTAACGCTCATTATGAATCACTTGATTTCACGTTGCCGAATGAGAATTATGGTCGCAAATGGCAGTTGATTATCGATACGGCAAATCCTAAAGGTCCTGTACTGAATTATGAAGCAGTGTTTGATATAACGGTTGATCCGCGTAGCTTTATGTTGCTTATGAGTGAAAAACCTCGAATTAAGAATTAATAAAACATATGGAAACCGGCAGTTATTGAGCACTGCCGGTTTTTAACGTATTTATAGTTGCTCTACTATGGGAGTTATTGTTTTTGCTTAGCTGTTTGCGTCTAAGCGAGATTTAATATTTACAATATTTTTCGCTTCTTCTATTTCGTTGCTTTCCTGCTCAGGTAAGTTTTGCGTGTTTATTTGGTCTAGCTGCATTTGTGCGCGTAGGAGTTGCGTATGAACACGATCTGACTCTATTGCTGCTATTTGACGTGAAAACACGATAAACCAGCCCAAATAGAGTAAACAGACTAATGCTTCGACATTGGTAAGAGTATTACCGCCATGCAGCCAACGGTAGCCTTCTATGCCTGAAATAACTATTGCTAAATCAGATATGATGTAGGTTGTTTTGGAGAGCATTGGGGCGAGCAGTGGTAGGGTGAGGAATTGGATGGTTATGACCCCTGGTAGTCCGCGAGCAAAAACATTATGCAGAATAGGGTGGGGTGAGTATTGGAATGTTCCAATGCCAATAAAAGCAATTCCCGCTAGGGTTAGTAAACCTGCAAGTATTGCGGTTCTTGTGGTGAAATGAGAAATGGTGTTTTGGCTTTCATCATGCCATATTTGTCTCATACGCTGTGTTGTAACTAATTCTGATATGGAGAAGTAGCTGATAATAATAATGCACAATCCAGCAAGAATAATTGTTCCGTTGAACATTTGTGATGCGAATGTGGTTCTATCGCCTAATTGTGAGAAGTTGTTGTAATACC
>JAUMUB010000143.1 GCA_030530905.1 Bifidobacteriaceae bacterium
ATGCAGGTTTAGAAACGCAAATTCTCAATATTGTGTCTGAATCTAAACCGGAACTACCAGATATTGATGAAATTGTTGGTTTAGTTATTATGGGTGGCCCAATGAATGCGGGGGATTTTGAGGGTTATCCTGGTCTGAAAAAGGAAACAAAACTCATTCGTAATGCAATTGAGCGTGGTATTCCTGTGCTTGGTATTTGTTTAGGCCATCAAATTATTGCTCATGCTTTAGGCGCTAAAATCGCGCGAGCTAAAAAAGAAGAGCTAGGCTTGTGTAAGATTGTTAGCGAGCATAAGGACGATTACTTCTCCATGTGGAATAAAGAATTGCATGTGTTGCAATGGCATGGTGATGAGGTGAGTTTGCCTGAAGGCGCTCAGTTGCTTGCAAGTTCTAAAGTTACGAAGAATCAAGCGTTCAAATATAGGAGCGCTTTGGGATTGCAGTTTCATCTTGAAGTGGACGGCATACTATTGCAAGAGTGGCTTGATGATAAGTCAATGGTTAAAGGTTTAAAAAAATCTCAAATTGAGAAGCTTAAAGCAGATTTTGCTATTTATGATTCTCAAATGCTACCTCTTGCGCAACAAGTATTTACCGGTTTTGCTGCAAGATGCGCAACATTTGCTCAAGAATAATTATTATTCTAATAGATGTTATTATAGTTCACTGCTATTGTAAGTAGTGGATCATAATAATTTGTAAGTAAGAATGAGTTATGCCTATTCATGATTTAGGATTAGAGAATGTTTCTCTAGCGTTTGCGACAAAAACTATTTTTAGTGGGGTGACCCAAGGAGTTTTTGAGGGCGATCGCATTGGTATTGTTGGTGCAAATGGTGATGGTAAATCCACATTATTACAAGTGTTGCAAGGTTCGCAAGAAATTGATAGTGGTAGGGTAGTTCGTCGTAATGGTATTAGCTTTGGTTTGCTATCCCAATATGATTCACTTGACGATAATGCCACAGTTCGTCAGGCGGCCTTAGAAAATCGTGAGGATTATGAGTGGGCTGCTGATACTAAAACTCGTGAAATTGTTGAAGTGCTATTAGGTGGTATCAATCTTGACACCACGGTTGCTTCACTATCTGGCGGCCAGCGTAGACGCGCGGATTTAGCTCGATTATTACTTCATGATTGGGATATTCTCGCGCTTGATGAGCCTACCAATCATCTTGATATTATTACCATTCATTGGCTTGCAGAGCATTTGAAATCTCGATGGTCTTCAGATCAGGGTGCATTACTTGTTGTTACTCACGATCGTTGGTTCTTAGATGAAGTGTGTGAATCAATGTGGGAAGTGCATGATGGTCAGATTGATCCTTTTGAAGGTGGCTATAGCGCGTATATGCTTCAGCGTGTGGAGCGTGAACGTCAAGCCAATATTCGTGAAGAGCGTAGGCGTAATTTAGCGCGAAAAGAGTTGGCTTGGCTAACCCGCGGTGCGCGTGCACGATCAACTAAACAAAAATTCCATGTGAAACAAGCTAAAGAGCTTATTGCCGATGTGCCTGAAGTTCGTAACAGTTTAGAGCTCAAGCAGATGGCAACATCTAGATTGGGTAAGCAGGTTGTTGATTTAGTTGATGTGACACAGATTTTTTACGATCCTCATTCAGTTGCAGGTTATCAAGATAATAATCAGATTCAAGTAGTTCCCTCAATGTATCCTCAGCCACGTTTGCAAGCTAGCGCAGATATTGCAGTGGATTCTATGCAAGATTCACGACTTGTATCATCTGGTTTTAATGACGAAAACGTGCAGATACTTTCAGATAACTCTTCCAACTGTGATGTTCATGCTGCTAAGAAGATACGAGTGCAAGGCCATGCGGTGTTAGCAGATGTGACGTGGCTTATTGGTCCTGGTGATCGTATTGGTATTGTAGGTGCTAATGGTGCTGGTAAATCGACTTTACTTGAAATAATCCAAGGTAAATTAATGCCAACGCTAGGGCATGTAACTATTGGTAAGACTGTGAAATTCGCATTATTATCACAGCGATTAACTGAGCTTGAAGCCTTAGGAAAATATCGGATTCAAGAGGTTTTGAGCCGTTACAAGAATTCGTATATTGTGGACGGTAAAGAGGTTACTCCTGGGCAATTAATGGAGCGTTTAGGCTTTAGTGCTGCTCAATTAATGACTCGTATTCAGGATTTATCTGGTGGTCAAAAACGACGTATGCAATTGTTGCTGATTCTGCTTGATGAGCCAAATGTTCTTATCATGGATGAGCCTGGTAATGATCTTGACACCGATATGTTGGCTGTGATGGAAGATCTTCTCGATACGTGGCCTGGCACGCTTATTATTGTCAGTCACGATCGATATTTATTAGAACGTGTTACTGATGATCAGTACGCATTATTTGACGGTAAGATTCGTCATTTGCCTGGTGGTATTGACGATTATATTGCTATGGTTGAGCGTTATATGCGTCAGCATGAAGATAGTGCAGATTCATCGAATAATACTAACAATGATGCGGCTGAAGATAATACTTCTCCTGCCTTATCGGGCAAAGAGTTTCATGAGATTTCAAAGCGTGTTGCAGCAATAGAACGTAAATTAGCAAAACTGAAATCTGATATGCAAAATATTGAACAGCAGATGGCACAAGAAGATCCAAGTGATTTTGTGGCTTTACAAGCTTTAAATGAGCAACTTAGTGCTATGAGCGATGAGAGTGAAAGCTTAGAAGAAGAGTGGATGGAATTATCTGAAAAAATAGAGTAAATATTCTGTTTGTGAAGAATAAACTATGCGCAAAAACATGTTTTAATAATATGAATAAGGGATAGTAAATATTCATATTACTATCCCTTAAATATTGCGAAATCTATCTACCAGTTATTTCAGAACCTTCAACACCATTGCTTAAGAAACGTGGACCGCGTGTTAATGCCACAGAACCAGAGCGCACAAGTTCGATAATATTATAAGCTTCTAGTAATGCTAATAAAGCATTTAACTTGCCTTCTGCTCCAGTTGCTTCAATAATCAAAGATTCTGGATGTACATCAACTAC
>JAUMUB010000144.1 GCA_030530905.1 Bifidobacteriaceae bacterium
AATCACTTACGACAAGGTCACTGGTCAAATCGATGGAAGTAAGTCCCAACCATGTTCACCAATCAAATTCACTCGACCTGGAGCAGCCCACACACCAGCAGGTTCGTATCCGTACGATGCAATAAACAATTCTTGTGCAATTTTTGCACCCTCATTATTAGCAAGTGGACTAATAAATTCTACTGAACTCATGATTATTCCTTATTACAAATAGCACACATACAACTTACATACGTGCTTTTCTCTTTACATACTATGCGATGTCTACTGAACCTAATTCATGGAACCGTTGCGCAATTAACTCTGGGGTTGTGTCAGATATCCATGCGGCCATACCCGATTCAGAACCTGCTAAATACTTAATTTTATTTGTAGCTCTTCTAAATGAGAAGAACTGCAAATTAAGACGATAATTCTCACGGCGACTATCGTGAATTGGCGCCTGATGCCATGCTGCAATATATGGCAAATCCATACCTTTTCCATCACCTGTGTCGAAGAATTTATTGCCACGACGTAACAAGGTTGAATACATTTGCGCCAAGTCCCAACGTTCTTGATCGTTAAGCTCATCTAATGTTAATACGTCACGAACTGGCGCCACATGCACTTCTAGAGGCCAGCGTGCTGCTGCAGGAACATAGGCAACCCAGCTGTGATTGCGCATAACCACACGCTCTTGTGCTTCTATTTCAGCATTCATAATATCGCGCAATAGGTTTCCACCAGTGCGCTCAAAGTATTGTTGCGTATGCTGCAATTCTTGCTCAAGTTTTGGTGCAATAAATGGGTAGCAATAAACTTGACCGTGTGGGTGTGCTAATGAAACACCAATTTCTTGACCATGATTTTCAAATGGGAATATCTGCTCTATTCCTTCCATTTGAGATATTTCTGCAGTCCTAAAAGCCCACGCTTCTACAACTGTTCGTAGTCTTGAGACTGGTAAATCTGCTGGTAATCCTGTTTCATTAGGGTCAAAGCAGATAACTTCGCAACGACCAGAAGCCAATTTTTTCTCCCAGAGTGGATTGTTATTCACAAACTGTAAAGAACCGTCAGCATTTGGTACGTTAACCATTGATGGGAAACGATTTTCAAAAACTACTACGTTATAATCAGTATCTGGAACTTCACCATCTTGATATGGGTCTCCAGGTTTTCTTGCTGCAAGCGGATTGCCAACTGCTGTTGCTCCAGGACCTGCGGTAATTGGTCGATTCATTCGAGCAGTTGCCATTGGAATCCAATCACCTGTTAATGGATCCTGGCGCATTTGTGGCGCTGCGTATGGAACTTCGTTACCTTGAGCATCAAGTTGTGGCGCAAAACGGTACGCTAATTCTCGAGGGTCAACTGTGACACGAGTTTTTTTGCCAGATACATAGTCTGGATCATCGTCTAAATAGAAGAAATCTCTTCCATCGGATAGCTTCGTTGCTGTAATGCGAATATGCTGCTTTGCATATTCACCTGGTTGATATTTAGCAAATGTTGCCATTGCTACTCACTTTCTCTAACAGTATGTTCTGGATGAACTAGAACTAGTTCTTTAACTAAATCTCGTGTTTTAGCGACAGAATCCGCATCTAAACCATCATCGGTTATGATCGTATCCACCTGATCGAAACGGGCAAAAAGTGACAATGAAGTACTACTCCACTTTGTATGATCGGTTAATACAATAGTTCTATCCGCAATATCCATCATTGCCATATCTGTTGCCGCTTCTAACGAATTCGGCATTAACAGACCTCGTGGAATGGACACTGAATGTGTTCCTAAAAATACGGTATTAACTCGTAAAGATGCGACAACTTTATCTGCTATCGGACCTACTAACGAATTTGATCGTGTAATAACACCACCAGTAACAATAACTTCAACATCTTTTGACTCTAGAGCCTGCACTAGCTCTGCAACTGGTATTGAGTTAGTAAGAATTGTAATTCCTGATGATTGTTGTGATTCAAGTAAATGCTGTGCAAATACGTATGCTGTAGTACCACCTCCGATAGCAATAACATCGCCTGGTGAAACATATTTCACGGCTTCTTGTGCAATTATGTCTTTTAAACCGATATCCATCTGCGACTTTACAGAGAATAACGGTTCACTCAGTAATGTGCTTGTAGTAACAGCTCCACCGTGAACTCGTTTCACAAGTCCTTTATCAGCTAAATCTGCGATATCACGGCGGATTGTCATTGCTGACACATCTAGTTCTTTTGCTAAAGCGGTGATTCTCACCGCACCTCTTGTTCTCAAACGACTTAGTATGAGATGTTGACGTTGTGAAGATATCATTCAAACATTATCGCACATTTTTTTGCATTTTCCAACTCAATAGTGTTTTATTTTTATATTTTTATGTAATTAAAATAACTTCAATAGCTCCAAATAAGAAGAATTAGTATATAATTTTATTGATATTCCAATATTTTTAAACTGTTGTATATAATTGTGAACAAATATGAACATTTTTTAAATACAAGCATAGTGGGATTATAGGATTATGACAAAATATGTTTCACAAAGTCTTATTCATAATACAATTAATAAGATTTCCACAAAAGCTATGGCAGCTAGTTATAAGCATATTATTAAGCCATATTTCGTGTTTAATCATGATCCAGACACCGCCCATGATCAAATGATACAGTTCTGTCGTATCACAAAGAATATTCCACCATTAATGTTCGCTTTAAAATACACGATACAATACACTAGCCCAATGTTAGAAACCAATGTTATGGGGATACCATTTACAAACCCATTTGGTTTATCTGCTGGATTAGATAAAAACTGCGATATGCCAATTTTACTTGATAACGCAGGTTTTGGATTTGAAACAGTTGGTTCTACAACAGCACGTCCTTGCGAGGGAAATCCAAAACCATGGTTCCACCGTTTTCCTGAATACAATTCAATGAGTGTTCATGTTGGATTAGCCAACGATGGTAGCGAGCATGTTATTCCTCGTGTTGAAGAAGCATGGAAACACAGTCGAAGCATGAAGCTTTCTATTT
>JAUMUB010000145.1 GCA_030530905.1 Bifidobacteriaceae bacterium
TGAGCCTTATCTTGTGTTAGATAAGGAAGAAGGCGATATTGCATTATTTGAAAACTTGTATAATACCGTACTATCTGCGCGTGGTAGTGTAAAAGTATTATTAAACACTTATTTTGGCCATATTGCTGATGCGTATGAGAGTGTAAACAGGCTCGGCTTTGATGGCGTTGGATTAGATTTCATTGAAGGCGCACAAGGTAATTTTGAAGCGTTAGAAAAGTATGGTGTGAATAACACTACTACCATATTCGCAGGTGTTGTAAACGGTCGTAATATTTGGCGTAACGATTACGCAAAAAGTGTTGCTATTGTTGATTCCATTCGCAAAGTAACCAATAACGTTGCAGTATCTACCGCATGTTCACTACTACATGTTCCATTTAGTACTCAAGCTGAAACATTACTTGATGCTAGAGTATTAGAACATTTCGCATTCGCTGTAGAAAAATTGCAAGAATTGCATAATATTGCAGTGCTCAGCGATAGCAGTGAAGATGAGAAGAAGTCTTCCAAAGCTCTTGCTGACAATCAGCAACTTTTCGATGGTTCTCGAACAGTAAAAGACGAGGCAGTATATCAGCGTTTACAAGCGTTAACGGCACAGGATTTTGTGCGAACTCCAGCTCGCGCAGAACGTCAGCAGTTACAGCGTGAAGCATTAGGCTTACCATTGTTGCCAACTACCACAATCGGATCTTTCCCTCAAACAAGTGAAATCCGTGTAGAACGAGCAAAGTTGCGTAAGCAGGAGATAACAAGAGAAGAATACGACGAGTTTATCAAGAAGAACATTGATGAGGTAGTTCGCAAGCAGGAAGAAATCGGCTTAGATGTTCTTGTGCATGGCGAGTTCGAGCGTAATGACATGGTTGAATACTTTGGTCAGCATTTGAACGGGTTCTTATTCACAAAGAATGCTTGGGTTCAGTCGTATGGAACTCGTTGCGTAAAGCCTCCAATTGTTTGGGGTGACGTGTCCCGAGTACAGCCGATCACGGTTGCTTGGAGCGCATACGCACAGAGTAAAACTGAGCATGTGATGAAAGGTATGCTTACCGGTCCAGTAACAATTTTGAACTGGTCGTGGCCACGTGAAGATGTAAGTTTTGAATTACAAACACAACAGCTTGCACTTGCAATTCGTGATGAAGTACTTGACCTAGAGAAAGTAGGAATCAAAGTGATTCAGATTGATGAGGCTGCGCTTCGTGAGAAGCTTCCACTTCGCAAATCTGATTGGCATACTGCATATCTTGATTGGGCAATTCCAGCATTCCGTCTTGTACATTCTGCTGTGAAAGCAACAACACAGATTCACACTCACATGTGTTATTCAGAGTTTAACGATATCATTCGTGATATTGATGCAATGGATGCGGATGTAATCTCATTCGAAGCATCACGTGGAGATTTAGTGGTGTTAGATGCTATTGCTCAAGCTCATTTTGAAACTGAAGCAGGTCCAGGCGTGTACGATATTCACTCTCCACGTATTCCATCTCAAGAAGAGATTGAAAACCGTATTGGGGAAATTTTGAACAAGATGGATGTTTCGAAAGTTTGGATTAATCCTGATTGCGGTTTGAAAACACGTGGTAATGAGGAGACTTGGGAAAGTCTGAAGAATCTTGTCGCCGCTGCTAAGGCAGTTCGTGAACGTTTGTAGAGGATTAGCATGCGCGTGCCAAGTTTCTCTTTAGAGGTTTTCCCAACTAAACCAGAAGCTGGGATTGATAGTATTTTCTCTACTGTAGAACAATTACAATCAGTAAAACCAGACTATGTTTCGGTCACTTTTGGTACTGGAAAGTCTAGTGATTTACGCCGTACAGCTGATGTTTGTAATAAAATACACGAACGGTTTGAAGTACCGACTATAGCACATTTGACAGGGCTTTATTTGAGTAAAGATGAAGCTGATATTGTGTTGCAAGCTTATCAAAATGCTGGCGTGCAAGGTGTGCTTGTGCTTCGTGGAGATAAGGTTGAAGGACGAGAAGTTGCTAATGTGTTTCATCATGCAAGTGATTTAGCGCAATACATTCATGACAATTATCCGCAATTCGACCTATATGGTGCTTGCTATCCGCAAAAACATCCTGATGCTGAATCTTTAGACTCAGATATTGATAATTTGCAGTATAAGATCGATGCTGGCGTTTCGCGATTAATTACGCAATTATTTTTTGATAATGATGATTATGAACGTTTTGCTGAAAAAGTACGTGCTAAAGGTATTGATTTACCTATTGATATTGGTATTATGCCTGTGAGTAATGCGGGGCAGATTCGTCGCATGACCTCATTATGTTCTGCAACAATACCTAAGTCGTTACAGCGTATTATGAGTAAATGGGAGCATGACCCTGATTCTTTGCGCAAAGCAGGTTTTATGTATGTGTGTGAACAAATAAGTGAATTAGTTGCTATGGATGTTTCTGGTATTCACTTGTACACGCTAAATCAGCCTGAAGTTACTAAGCATATTTGGCAGACAGTTCAGCCTTTGTTTGCTCAAGTTTAGTTGTGTTCTTGGTTTAATGTTTAACGTTTTAATATTGGTGCTGATAATTCATTTCAGCACCAATATTGTTATATAAAATTTTAACGGCTAAGAACAAAATATTTAACTGTTTTCTAAGAGTTTAAACGTGTTAGAGAACATGTTGTATATGTTTTCTGCCTCTTGTGCAATTGTTCCTTCTCGCTCAGGATCTTCTATGCCGTCTTTCTACTTGCGCATAACATACAAATTTGTTAAGAGAAAGGTTATTAATATAACAAGTATCCGTATATTGTGCGATTATCATGTTTGCAACGTCTAATGCTTTCATTATTACGCACCATTTATTGAGTTGCATGTTCTGGTTTGTATGACTTTTACGTACTTGCTATGACAGTAGGAGAGTTTAAAAGTAGTATTGTTTAACTATACACAAATAAGTTTTGAAATTATTCTAAAGTATAGCGTATTGAAATATTATTTTTAATTTTCAAAGACTTTACTTAACTTTTAT
>JAUMUB010000146.1 GCA_030530905.1 Bifidobacteriaceae bacterium
GTCAGCCTAGAAGGTCAGATTCGTTGGAAACAGCAAACCATTCTTGAACAAATGCGAAGACTGGGACAATGCGAGTTAGACTCTGTAACAGTACATCGCATGAACACAGATGAAGCAGCTCGTGGCTTACATTGGCGCACCAGAATAGAAGCTTTAATAGACGAACAAGGCCGCCCAATAATGAGAAGACGTGGCACACATACACGCGTGCCAATCACCACTATGCCACTAGCAAGTCAAGCACTGCTTGCAGTAGCAGATAAACATAACGTTTGGAATGGTAGATTTAAGCCAGAAGATCGCATACGAATAGCAGTACCACAGCCAAGAACCATAATCAATCATGATGAAACGCAAACATTACTTAACGCGGTAGGCGATAATTATGCGATTATTGCGAACGGGAAACTAGCAGAAGGCAAACAGCTTTTACAAGAGAAAGTCATAGTTCAAAATCACGAGTTTAACTATAATGTTGACGCATCTGGATTCTGGCAAATGCACAAGCAAGCACCAATTGCACTAACCAACCATGTAATCACACAAGTACAACAGTATTTCGCAAATAACAGCCCACGAAATGGAGTGGGAAAGCCAATAATATGGGACTTATACTCCGGTTCAGGCTTATTTACAATACCGTTAGCGATATTAGGTGCAGGAGAAAACACGAACACGCAAGCACGTATGCTAAGCATTGAAGGTGCAAATATTGCAGTGCATAATGCGCGAAAAAACCTGCAAAACTACGATTTACAAGATACTGTTGAAACACGTATTGGAGATGTTGCAAAAACCTTAGCAACACTCAATCCGAATGCTGATATTGCACGCCCAGACGTGGTCGTGTTAGATCCACCACGAGCAGGAGCTAAAGCAAAAGTATGCAAGCAGATAGCGCAATCCGGCGCTCGCATGATAGTGTATATCGCCTGTGATATTACTTCACTAGCGCGCGACACTGCAACCCTGCAAAGCTTAGGGTATGCAGTGCAAGACGTTCAAGCTTTCGACATTTACCCACAAACACATCATGTTGAAACAGTAGCGGTGTTTGTGAAGTAGTTAAGATTACATATTAGGGGCAATCAATGAGGATATTTCGGTATTTTTGTGGTTGAAATTGATGTTTTGCTTAGCGAGTGAGTAAGATTAATGCTGGGAAATCAAATGCCGTTAAAAGCGCGGAGGATAATGCAAATGTTTTCTTGGTTTGGTAAACAAAATGGTAGCGAGCTTAGCACCGATGCTACAGCTCCTTTTGAGAATAATTTTGTTTTTTTTGATGTTGAAACACCAAATCGTAGGAATGATCGTATTTCATCAATAGGCGTTATTGTTATACAAGGGGGAGTAGAGGTTCTTCGGAAAAATTTTCTTGTCAACCCTGAATGTGAATTTGACGATTTTAATATAGATCTTACTGGAATCAATCCAGGCATGGTTATAACTGCACCTATTTTTCCGAGGGTTTGGAAAAAAATTTCAGGCTACTTTGAGTCTTCTTTATGTGTTGGACACAATGTCACATTTGATCTGTCCGTTTTAGATAAGACCCTTACCTATTATGGCTTAGCAGATAATTTTGGACCTATAAGTTATGCTGACACGCTCACAATGGTTAAACACTCTTACTCATTTGACGGATACGGGTTGAAAGTGGTTTGCGGTGAATTTGGAATTGATTTGGGAACTCATCATAATTCGCTTGATGATGCAAATTCATGTTTAGAAGTTTTCTACAGAGTACTTGCTGACGGTTATTGGTCTGACAATAATATTATGACCAGATGGTTTGGTGGCGCAAATATGCGCGTTGATAGAAAAGCTTTGACCAAGTCTTTTACTGAGCTAAAAGGTATTTTATATGGTTTGGCTTTGGATGATGTTATAGCGGCAGATGAGTTAGATGCTATTAGGTCATGGATGTCTGAAAATCAAAACAAGAAGAACTATAAGGTTTTTCAAGAAGTTTTTGATTTACTAAATACTGTGCTTGAAAGTGAAACTTTGAGCGTAAGCACGTATCGGGAGCTTCTTGAATGTTCAGACGCGGCAATAGACAATAGCTTCAGTGAAAATACTATTGCTATCAACATACTAAAGGGAATCTTAAGAGGTCTTGTTGCTGATAATAAAATATCGAGCAAAGAGATTGGGACTTTACGCGAGTGGATGCTTTCTTATTCTTCTCTTGGGAATAGTTATCCGTTTAATAAGATTTTCGAACTTGTGGAAGAGGTTTCAGCAGACGGCGCAGTCTCATCGGAAGAAAATTTAATGCTTATTGATAGG
This sequence comes from Bifidobacteriaceae bacterium, assembly GCA_030530905.1. Lineage (GTDB taxonomy): Bacteria > Actinomycetota > Actinomycetes > Actinomycetales > Bifidobacteriaceae > Bifidobacterium. The sequence continues at coordinate 2,296 of JAUMUB010000146.1, forward strand.
TTTAATAAATTTATTGATCCTATATCTGCTGAATCTTCTGATGAAGTGGCGGAGAGTTCTGTTGACATAGTAGGGAAAAATTGTTGTATCACTGGTTCTTTCACGCACGGCTCTAGAAGTGAGATTAAAAACCAGTTAGCGGAAATGGGTGCGATTATCGTAGAATCTGTTACAAGAAAAACGGAGGTTTTAGTAGTTGGAGGATCTGGCAGCTCAAGATGGGCTTATGGCAATTACGGAGGCAAAATTAAGAGAGCTCTTGAGATGCAAGACAAGGGTATAGCGATTCAAATTGTTAGAGAGCCTGAAATTTTCGGTGATTAAACTTTTATTATTACAGTCTTCTTATCAAGTATGAAACCAGTTGTGTTTGCAGCTGGTTTTTCATATTTATATCTGCTTTTATTCTGCTCTTGATTTTGTTCTTTATTTTTTCAAATGAGATTTGTTCGATGAGTTTTATTAGATTTGTTCAGAGTTGCACATGATTTTGCGTTTGTTTCACTTTTACAATGCTTTTGAAGTAGCTTTCGCATATTGTATGTGAGAAGCATTGTTCAGATATGGCAGAATTTAGAACTGAAAAGTCTATATCTCATCTGGGGTTAAGAGATTAATGTGGATTACTAGGTTTCTCGTGCTATGGTTGAAATTTTTTAAGAATAATAATGCACTATATTTTGCTTTATAATGACAGAACCTTGATATTGCTTGCATAATA
>JAUMUB010000147.1 GCA_030530905.1 Bifidobacteriaceae bacterium
CTGCAGAATTTCCGCACCAAGAACAATTTGACCAGACATTACTGCTTGAATTGCAGGAGCAACCGATGAAACATCCTGCTTAATTAAATATCCTTTTGCGCCAAGTGCGATCGCTTGAGCAATATATTCTTTATCCGCAAATGTGGTTAAAAATAGTATTTTTGCATTTGGGAACGCTTGTAAAATATGCTTAGCTGCATCAAGACCATTCATTTTTGGCATTTGAATATCGATAAGTAAAATGTCTGGCTGATGTTTTGAATAATGTTCAACTGCTTGCTCGCCATCAAGAGCAGTCCATATAACCGCAGCTGTTCCAGTTGCTTCGATAATTGTTGTTAAAGATGAGCATACGATTGAATCATCGTCAACAACTGCAGCTGTTATAACACTCATACGTATCCTTATCGAATTAGAAAACTCTCACCACACAAGTATACTTATTTAGTATATACCGAAGTATCATAAGTTATTTTTGGCTTAATTAGTCGAAGTATTATTGAATATTATCACTCTTATATGAGTGTGTTTATCTGTTAGCTTTTATTAATATTCTTCGGAATAGAAACTAGCACGCGCCAACCGTTCGCGTAAGGGCCACAATTAGCATATCCTTGTAAATCGCGCGCACGCTGCTCAATATTATTAATACCCATGCCACGGTCTGCAAACCCTGATACTGGTTTTGTTTGTTTACCATTATCTTGTACTACTAATTGCCAGTTAATATTATTTTCTCGCAATGTAATATGAACAGTATCGGCATTACTATGTCTACGCACATTAGTTAATGATTCGTTAATAATTTGGCTAAAACATCGTGCAACAGATGCGGGAATGTTTTTAATATTATTGTCGAGAATAATATTCCATTCACTCATTGAAAATGTTTGAGTGATTTCAGAAATGTATGATTCGAAATCCATGCCTTGATCTTCTAAATCATGCACGGAAGAACGAATAGTTGTCATCGCATCATGAAGCGTGCTGTTTAAATCGTCAAGCTGTCGTTCCATATGAGAACTATTAGTTGCTTTACTTATAGCTGTTGCGGCCTGAGATTGCATTATTGCACGAGTGATAATATGACCGACATTATCATGAATATCACGTGCAATACGAGTTCGCTCTGCAAGGGTAGCCTCGTGAATTTTCTGATGTTGAAACGTGGTAATATCTTCAAGATTCGTTCTAAACTCATGCTTTTCGATACGATGAATATCCGTAACAAGTGTGATTTTTTTAATAAACAAGGTTAGAACATCAGTGAAAAATCCTAAAATAATACCAATGCATGAAAGCAATATAATAATAGCAATATTATCTACATGCAGCGAAGCTGGAATAAAATACACTTTTGAATGTGGCGTATATTGCAACAGCAAACCAATAATAACGCAGCACATAGTGATAAAAGCTCTGCGGTTCGCGTATAAATGCTGTTTAAGATATTGAATATTATTTGTTTGCAAAGAAATCTTAGGATTAGTTAAAATTTCTGTTGAAATATCATGTTCTGAAAGTCTACCTGCATCTACTGCAAGCATGGGAATAATGAGAAGTACGTGTGGGAAAAAGTAGCTTGCTATTAGTGCAATAATTGTTGCAATATTCTCATACTTAGTTAAATATGTTAGTTCATTTATGCAACTTAACGCTGTTCCGGTAAGAAAAATAGCGAGAACCTGATCCTCATGAGGAACAAAAACATTATATGGGAATAATACCAAGCAAGTTACAACAAATATGAGTAGCTTAGCAATAATCCTAATTCTCGTAACAATTCGAATTGTCATATAATGCTTCTTTTCTAAAATGTAAATAGTATGGTTCTATTGTAATGCAATTTAATTCCTTAAGTCGCTCAGTGTAAAAAAGAATAATAATAAGTGACAAATGTCATCAGTCATAAAAACAGGTGACAAAAATCTTATAAAAACTGGTGAAAAAGCTGTCATAATCAGAATATGACTACTATATACACAAACAATACGCAGCAAAGCACTCAACAGGTGCCAGCAATTAAAATGCGCGGTCTTATTAAACGCTATGGCGATGTTGTAGCGCTTGATAACTTCAACCTTGACGTACAGCAAGGCGAGATTTTTGGTTTACTCGGACCAAACGGTTCAGGTAAATCAACTTCGATTAATTGTATGCTTTCACTTCTCGGATACGAAAAGGGAACTGTGCACTTATTCGGCAGTAAAATGAGCGAAAGTAATTACGCACTCAAAAAACTCATAGGTGTAGTTCCGCAAGATGTTGCTGTCATCGACGAACTAACTGTGGAAGAAAACATCAACTACTTCTGTTCGCTATATGTACCTAATAAGGCGGAACGTCAGCAGTTAGTTGATGAAGCAATTGAATTTGTGCAATTACAAGATTTCCGCAAATACCGTCCGAAGAAGCTCTCTGGTGGTTTATTACGACGATTAAACATAGCATGTGGAATTGCGCATAAACCTAAGCTGATTTTCTTCGATGAGCCGACAGTTGCAGTTGACCCTCAAAGCCGAAATTCAATTTTGGAAAATATTAAAAAACTCAATAAGCAGGGTGCAACTATCGTATACACCAGCCACTATATGGAGGAAGTTGAAAGCATTTGCGATCGCATCCTCATCATGGATCATGGCCGTCACGTGGCGCTAGGAACACCACAAGAGCTTAAAGACATGAGCTCATTCGGAGAACAAATCCAGATCGAAACAATCGATTTAAGCTCACAAGTAATACAACAAGTTGAGGCATTAGAAGACGTTATAGATACACAATATGATGGCGTAACTTTGCAAGTGAAATGCAAGCATGGAGATCATAATTTACTTAGCATCCTCGATGTTCTTAACAGAAATAACGCATCAGTACATCGTGTTACAACACAATTGCCAACACTAAATGACGTGTTCCTTGATCTTACTGGTAAAGCATTACGAGATTAATAAAACTATATAAGCTAGGAGGTGAATAATAATGTGGAGTACAA
>JAUMUB010000148.1 GCA_030530905.1 Bifidobacteriaceae bacterium
CTGTAAAACGACTGTTATTTTTTAGATTATCAGCTATAGCATTGCCTAAAGCTTCATACTCTTTTGGACAAAGAATAACGTTTTTTCCAACATAACTAGCGGAAAAATATGCGAAATAGGATAACGCTTTTTTCGCATCGTACGGAAATAATCCTGTTAAATCCTCATATCCAGCTTCTATAGGAGTAAATATGCCACCAATTGCACCAGCAGAGTCTATTTGCTGTTGTGCAATGCTTGCGGCATCAATAGCATATCGTGTTGCTTGGCGGATTCGAATATCGGAATAAATCGTATCCTTATTATTGTTAAAAGCAAGCATAATCTTAGTGTCACTACTACCATCAGTAATGGTTGTATTATTCTCATCCTTAAGGCTTTGTGCGCTCGCAGGTGTGAGATTATAAGCTACATCGATTTCATTATTTTGGTATGCTTTAATTTCATCTTCATCGCTAGAATAATAGTGAATAGTAATCTGATTAGTCTGTGGCGCAGTATTCCAGTATTTATTATTAGCTTGTAATACAAGTTGCTTATTTTTCTCAAAATTACTAATAGTATATGGGCCAGAACCAATATTAGGATTTTTGGAATCATAAACTGCTCCAGCTCGAGTGGATAAAACTCTTAAAAGGGTAGGGCTGGGGCTTGAAAGTGAAATGGTGAATGTGTAATCGTCATCGTAGGAGATATTAGAAATATTAAGTAACTTATCATATCCTACATAGCCTTTAGTGATGCCGTTTTGTAAAGAGCTGACTACGTCTGTGGCAGTAAGTGAATCTCCATTTGAAAAAGTTATATTTTTACGAAGATTGAATTTGTAAGTTAATCCATCATCGCTTATATCCCAGCTTTTTGCCAGTCCAGGCTGTAATGCGTTATTGTCATCTCGATACACAATGGTTTCGTATACGTTATTCAATAAGGCTTGTTCTACAGCTTGGCCTTGTTCTTGCTGCAAGTCTGCAGAATTTAGAGTGTTACGTGAGCCAATGCTTAACTCAGAATTGTTGCTTGATATAAAAGGTACTCCAGCAATATGAGAACGTTGTAAATAAAAATATCCACCAAAGGTGATTGTGGAAAGTACTGCGATAAGGATTATAAAGCTTGCCCACTTAGGAATTCTGGTTTTCTTTTCTGCCATACTTTCTAGTGTAATTGTTTAGACGGAATAATAAACACTGCAAAAGTCTTACATGACGCTTTATGAAGTAATATGGGTCTTTGAATTTAAGCACATGCGAATTTATATTCTACTTGGGCATGTATCTGCTAGTGGACAGTTGGCGCAATTTGGTGTACGAGCTTTGCAATATGCTCGACCGAGCAAAATTAAGCGATGTGATACATTCGTCCACTCGTTATCAGGGAAATAACTGGTTATTTCACGTTCTACTTGTATAGGATCTGGTTTTGAATTTTTCCAATCGCTGCGCCAACGAAGCCTGCCTGTTACTCTCATTACATGCGTGTCTACAGGAAATCCCGGCAGATTAAAAGCGTTACCTAAAACAACATTTGCTGTTTTTCTTCCAACACCTTCTAATTGTGTGAGCTCGTGCATGGTAGAGGGAACAATGCCATTAAAATCGTGAACAAGTCGATATGAGAGGGCGATAATATTCTGCGCTTTTACATGGTAAAAACCTAGTGGATGAATAATATCTTCAACTACTTCAATTTGAGCCTGAGATAGTGCTTCAGGAGTAGGGAACTTATAAAATAACGTAGGTGTTACACTATTTACACGTTTATCAGTGGTTTGTGCACTTAAACAGGTTGCGATTAACAGTTCAAAAGGATTGTTAAAATTCAGAGCGCATTTCGGGTCTGGTATTACTTCCGATAAAATCTGATATTCTTGTGCAATTCGTCTTATGAGATGAGCTTTAGACTCTTTTGCCATAACTATTTCTCATATTATTTGGTATTATTTTCGTCTTCATTATGATCGGAAGAGCTATTATCTTCCTCATCAGATTGTTCGTTAAAACGATATCCAACATTGCGAACTGTGCCGATGAGTTGCTCATATTCGCTACCAAGTTTTGCTCGAAGTCGACGAATATGAACGTCAACAGTGCGGGTGCCACCGTAATAGTCATAACCCCAAACTTCTTGCAACAGTTGGGTTCGGGTAAAAACTCGTCCAGGATGTTGAACTAAATATTTTAATAATTCAAATTCTTTATAAGCAAGATCGATTGGCTTACCGCAAAGTGTGGCAGTGTATCCCTCTAAATCAACCATGAGATCACCTGAATGAATTCGTTCATTCGTAGCTTGCATATTTGATTCAGGTAGAGCAGTATTGTCAGGAATTGTAGGTTGCATTACATCACGTTCAGCTACAAGACGAATGCGTCCTTCAACTTCTGCAGGAGAAGCAGAAGAAACAATAACATCTGAAATGCCCCATTGAGTATTGACAACGGTGAATCCACCTTCATTAATTACAAGAATAATCGGTGTGCGTAGTCCTGAAGTTCGTATAAGACTACAAAGAGTTTTTGCTGTCGCCATATCATCGCGTGCATCCATGAATAAAATAGTATGCTCCGGCATTTTGATCATGCTTGCAGCGTCTACAGGTAGCACGCGAATTCGGTAAGATAATAATGCTAATGAAGGTAATACTGATGAAGGGTCGCTTACTGAAGTCATTAATGTTAAGTCAGTCATTCATCCCCCTTACTACGTATATATTATGCACTAGAAAGCGTTTGATATCAATTCTAAATTGAGATTCTGGACATATACGTGGTATTATGCCTGTTAGCATTATTTCTGAATAGCAATAAAGGTAATATAGGTAATAGACAATGAGTGAAGCCCCTTCAACAATTACGCAGCCACATATTGTGCGTGTTTTTTTCATACAAGTATTATCTTATTTTGCTTGTATTTGTGTAGGAATTTTAGAATTTCATG
>JAUMUB010000149.1 GCA_030530905.1 Bifidobacteriaceae bacterium
GGTAAAACGTATACGCTTAATAAGTTTATTAAACAGGCGCGCTCTGAGGGTAAAAATGTTGCTATTACTGCTTCAACTGGTATTGCAGCAACGCATATTAACGGTCAAACAATTCATTCGTGGAGTGGTTTGGGTGTTGCAAAGGTCATAACAGATGATCTTATTAAGAAAATTCGCACTCGCAGGCGTAAGCAGCTGCAGGCTGCTGATGTGCTGGTTATTGACGAAGTTTCAATGATACATGCGTACGTTTTAGATCTTGTTGATGAGGTTTGTAGACGGGTTCGGCGTCGGCCTGAAGAGCCTTTTGGTGGTTTGCAAGTTGTTCTTTCGGGTGATTTCTTTCAGCTTCCTCCGGTTCAAAGTAGGGCAGTTCCTGATCATTTGCAAAGCGCTGAGTTTTTGCAAATGTTGCAAACATACGCTCAAGCTGGAAAAGATCCGCAAGGGTATATTACGCAGAGTTTCGCGTGGGAGAGTTTGAACCCTGTTATCTGCTATTTGTCAGAGCAGCATCGTCAGGATGATAGACAGCTGTTGTCAGTGCTAACGCATATTCGCGAGCATAATGTTTGTCAAGAAGATTATGATCTCATTGCAACGCGCGTTGGTGTTATGCCTCAGGAGCATGAGGTGGCAGTAAACATGTATCCTACAAACGCTATGGCAGATCGTGTGAATGCTATGCGTTTGGATCAGATTGAAGAGAACGAGCATGTTTTTGATGCGCAGTCTGAGGGCATTGCCACCCTTGTTGAACGCTTGCAAAAGAATATGCTTGCGCCTGAACACTTGGTGCTAAAAATCGGTGCTGCTGTGATGGCTTTGCGTAACGATAGCGAGCATAAGTATGTGAATGGTTCGCTTGGAGTTGTTGTTGGCTTTGCGAATAAGAGCAAAGGCGGGTGGCCTGTTGTCGAGTTTGACAATGGTAATACTGAGATGATTAAGCCGGTAAGCTGGGAGATGCTTGATGGTGAAACTGTGCTTGCTTCAGTGTCTCAGGTTCCGTTGAGGTGCGCGTGGGCGATAACTATTCATAAGTCTCAGGGCATGACTTTAGATAAAGCTGTGATGGATTTAAGTAGTACTTTTGCTCCTGGTATGGGTTATGTTGCTCTTTCGCGAGTTCAAGAGTTGCGAGGACTGTTTCTTAAAGATATTAACAGTAAAGCGTTTTATGTTTCTGACGAGGCTTCTAGGTTAGATAATCATTTATTAGAATTGTCGCGTGATGCTCAAGAATTATTGAGCAAAGTTGGTGAGGATCATGTTATGCAGGAATTGTTTAGTTCAAATATTGGTTTGAATGATACTTCTGATAATGACGAATTTTTACAAGGTAATTTATTTTAGATTGCGTTGTTTTACCTTTTTAAGGATTTGCTTTGAATATTATTGATGGTTCGCAGCGTCTTGAGGATGCTAAACATTTGATTGTAGAGTATACGAAGTCTTTGGGTAGGAATCTCGACTTTCAAGGTTTAGATGAAGAATTGCAAGATCTCCATAAAAAATATTGTGCGCCAAATGGGAGATTGTTGTTAGCTGTTAATGATGAAGATGCTGTAATTGGGTGTGTGGCATACCACAAGTTGCATGATGATATTTGTGAGATGAAACGTTTATTTGTGTTGCCGCAAGCTCGCGGGTTAAAAGCAGGTCGAGCTCTTGTTTCTGCAATCATAGAATCGGCACAAAATAACGGTTTTAAGCATATGAAACTTGATACTATTGAACCGCTAAAGCCTGCAATTGCCTTATACAAGTCTTTTGGTTTTGAAGAGTGTGAAGCGTATTATCATAATCCTATGGATGATGTGATTTACATGAATTTAGATTTGTAACTTTATTTTGTTGATAATGCAGAACATGCAGTGGGTTTGAATATTTCTATAGTCTTTTTCATGCTATCTGTGTTTGCATTTGCAAATGTCCCCTTATTTGCATATTTTTGTAATCATGAGTAAAGCGTTACGTATGTCTACATTGTTCCTTCGTACTTTGCGTGAGGATCCGGCAGATGCAGATGTTGATTCTGCTAAATTATTACAGCGTGCAGGCTACATTCGAAAAGTAGCTCCTGGTATTTGGACTTGGCTTCCATTAGGTTTGCGCGTATTGAACAAGATTCAGAATGTTATTCGTGAGGAAATGGATGGTATTGGTGCACAAGAAGTTCATTTCCCAGCCTTGCTACCGCGTGAACCGTATGAGGCAACTCATCGTTGGGAAGAGTATGGTGAGAATTTATTCAGGTTGCAAGATCGTCACAGTGCAGACTATTTGTTAGCTCCAACACATGAGGAAATGTTTACCTTATTAGTAAAGGATTTATATTCTTCATATAAGGATCTTCCTGTTACGTTATATCAGATTCAAACTAAGTATCGTGACGAATTCCGTCCTCGTGCAGGTTTGATTCGTGGTCGTGAGTTTATTATGAAAGACGCTTACTCGTTTACTCTTGATGAGGAGGGTATGCGTAAAGCGTATATGGACGAGCGTGGTGCGTATGAGCGCATTTTTAATCGTTTGAGCTTGCCATATGTGCCAGTATTTGCAATGTCTGGTCCAATGGGTGGTTCTGCGTCAGAGGAGTTTTTAGCTCCAATGTCAATTGGTGAGGATACTTTCGCATTAGCTCCTTCTGGTAAGGCATGGAATGTGGAGGCTTTAACAACTCCTGAACCTGCTGAAATTGATGCTTCTCAAACACCTGCTCCTTCTAATATTAGTACCCCTCAAGCTAGTACGATTGATGAGCTTGTGCGAGTTCTTAATGAGGTTGCTCCTCGTGAGGATGGTGCTCAGTGGAGCGCAAGTGACACGTTAAAGCAAGTTGCTATTTGTGTTAAACATGCTGAAGATGATGAGCATGATAAGCCTTGGCGTGAGCTTATTGTGGTAGCTGTTCCAGGCGACCGTCAGGT
>JAUMUB010000150.1 GCA_030530905.1 Bifidobacteriaceae bacterium
CTGTTTTGATTTTTTCTTCAAGAATTTTTTGAGCTTCCTTTTTCGCTCGGTTAGAACTACTTTCGAGTGTCACAGATACTTTGCGCCATTTTTCGGTATATGGGTCTTTGTAGCGCTCGAAATACTTATATTTGCCGTTGGATAATTCTTCAATCCACATTGTTTTTACCTCACTTTTTTGTTAAAATGGGTATAGTAAAGAGCCCTACGCATGCAGGTTCTTACTATACTATCAATTATTCCTTACACTCTAAGTTTGGCGACAGGGAGTGTAGGGATTTTTTTGTTTTATTGTTTATAAGCATTATCACAGGTGCGTAGACCGTCAATGTGAAGACTCAGACTATCTTTTATATGGCTACCAAGAGGGTCTAAGACAAAATCAATCCCTTCTCTGCGAGCAAGCTTTGCAGCAGGAACAAAGTCACTATCTCCAGCTATCAATACAATTTTATCGACTTGATGTTTATAAGCTAAAGAAGCTATATCAAGACCTATACGCATATCAACACCTTTTTGCTGCATAGATAAACTAAAGTCTTTTTCAGTTAAATCTTCAACAGTTATAGTATTGTTTAATAATCTTTTAGTTGAACTTGGTTTTAAATTATAATGTACTGTTCCCTCACTTAGTTCACCGAGCCTAAGAGCAACTTTACGTTTATGGCTTAATTCGTTAAAGAAATCTTCAGTCCATGCTTTAGTTTTACTCTTACTAAAATCTATAGTTCTTTTTAATTGAGGATGATAAACTTGTTTTGAAATAGGAGGACAGTCATAATAAAAAATTCTGTATAAATCATGACGGACTTCATCACCGTAGTTTGTATCTTTTAGATGTCTATTACAATAACTATATAATTCGGTTGCTCTCTGCTTAGCAGTCGAAAGTCCTAAGACAGTTGCTGCACGTTTCCTATAAAAGCCACCATCTACCAAAATTGCTATTTTCAATCTTTATTCCTCCCAAAAATACAAAAAAACTCTTGATTTCGGCACTCCCCTTATGGTGGGGGGTCTACTCTCAAGAGCTGAACTAACTTTATTATGTATTCATTTTAGAACACTTTATTTTTTTTGTCAACTCTTTTGAGTAAAAAACTTTATTTTTTCTTAAGTTTCAATATGTGTCAAGTGTTTTATACTATTTTTTTATTTTCCAAGTAAATTCTCCTCAACTTGTTCAAGTAGTTCTTGAACAAGTTCCCTAAAATGGTTAGTCATAAATCAATATCCCTTCTAACTGTTTAGCTTAAAAAGAACATTTGTACGTTGTTAGCTTCAGCTTGTGTGAGTTTGGCTTTAACTGTTTTGATTTCTCCGCTAGCAACGTTGCGTAGGTTAAGAATTGCTTTACCAGGCTTTTCTTCGGTTGTGGTAATGGAAGTGGTGTCGACTTTCCCTTTTTTCTTTCGTGCACCACCGGCCACAGCTCCCACTACAGCACCGACTGGATTTATAGTAGCTCCAATCATACCACCCACAAGTGCACTACCTGTACGTCCTTGTTGTTTAGTTTTTCCTTTAGTGACAGTCTTTTGGGTTATCGTTGATCCAGCAAATTCAAAACCTGCGAAATCATACAAATCTGGGTTCTCTGAGTAAAAACCTAGGTAATATTTTCCATCAATTGTTTTTCTGATAGTTTGATTGCCAACTGAGATTTTTGTTTCTTGGCTGGCTTTTTTGCGTGTTTCATTAGCTTTGCTGACGCCAGCAACTGTTTTTTCTGTAGCTGTTTTTGCAATATCCTTTAATTTTCCAAAGTCCATAATTCCAACCTCTACTTTTCTCTATAAATATCTACAACTTCTCCAATAGTCCTAATGTCATCATTTTCAGATAGCAAAATATCGTCATATTCCTTATTTAACGATTCTAAATAATCACCTTTTAACTTCTTGACGTAATTTTCGCCGTTAACTTTAAAAATACCGATTTTATTTAAATCGACTTGGTCTGTTAGCTTGATAAAAAGGAAATCACCATTTTTTATTTTTGGTTCCATTGAATGACCAACGACGATAGCGATAGTGTCATATTCGCTTTCGTCTGGGATTTCGTCCTCGTAGAAATCTACCATAGTGTCGTAATCGTCTTCTTGCCAGTAGCCAGTGCCGGCTGAAACCTTACCGGGAGTAGGTAAGCTCACACGCTTTCTAGTTTCGTATTTGGCACGTTTTTCGCAAATATCAACGACTCTACCGTCTTCCTCTGCCAAAAGCTTCTCGGAAACCTGTACAAGCTTATCCTTGCGATTGTCGTTTAACTTATTATAGTTAGACAGTAGAATCGCTTGGCGAGGGTCAAAGTTGATTTTAGATGAAATAGTATTCTTACGAGAGTCGTATTCTTCAATTAAATCAGCTTTCTCTACTTTAAAGTAGTTAGCCATAAGTTCGATTTTATCTATTCTAGGATATGTTTTAGCATTAACCCAGTCTAAAACCGTACTGTATTTAAAATTCATTTCAGTTGCAAAATCTTTAACATTTAAACCTAATTTATTTAAATGTCTACGGATGTTTTTTGCCATTACTTCTTTATTACCTAAAGAACCACTCATGGCAGCACCTCCTTTTTTAATATAGGTATATTATAACGGAAAAACCGTGTTTTTGTCAAAAAATATTCAAAAAAGTAAAAAAATAAAAACTTTTGTGTTGACAACACGGTTAAACCGTGTTAAACTATACTCGTAAGGTTGAGAAAGGCCTTAACAAAACAGGAGGTACAGCTAATGGCTAAACATAACAAAAAGCCTAAACGCAAAGAACTAGAAGTCGAAATCAAGATTCTTTGGTTTAAGCTTAGATTCAAAAACATTATTGAATGGTAATTCAATAAAGGAAGCATAAGCTTCCTCCCCTTCGGGGGTGTGGTTATAGTTTAACATATTTAGTTGTACCTTCGCAAGAA
>JAUMUB010000151.1 GCA_030530905.1 Bifidobacteriaceae bacterium
TGTAAATCCTGCATGTAAGGTAAATAGATTGCTCCAAAGTCTAAATACGCGTCAAAATCTGGAACATTCTCGTCATTCATATCCCATGGTCCGTATTCTTCACCACGAGACTCGTATGATTCTTGAGGTTCTTCTGGATAGCTGAACATTTCGTGTACGTTCGCATCCTGTTCTACTTCTGCTGTAGTTTCTTCAACCTCAGCGTCCTGATTCTTCTGTTTTTTACTGAACAAAGAGAATAATCCCATGATTCCTCATTTCATAGAAATAATACTGTTCATACAATACCATTGACTTGTGTCAAAACCGCAAAATATCAGATATTATACGTTATTGTAAGTGGCGCGTGATCTGACCAGCGAGCATCATATGATGGTGCTTTGTCTATTACGAATTCTTGTGCTGTTGCAGCTAATTCTGGTGTGGCAAACTGGTAGTCGATACGCCAGCCAACATTATTGTCGAATGCTTTTCCTCGTTGACTCCACCATGTGTATGGTCCTTGTATGTCACCTGCGAGTGAGCGCATAACATCCACGAAATCATATTCGTTAATCCAACGATCCACGTAGACGCGTTCTTCTGGCAGGAATCCCGCATGAGTTTCATTAGCTTTTGCATTCTTAATATCTAATGGTGTGTGTGCTATGTTGAAATCACCGCAAATAACGGCTTGTTTTCCGCCGTTTGCCGCTTCTTCCTGTAATTCACCAAGTCTAATAAGCATAGTGTCGAGGAAGCGGAATTTTTGCTTCATTTTTTCATCATCATCAGTATTTCCTGCGTGAACGTATACGCATACTACGGTAATCTCTTTTCCGGACGGTGTAATAACATCGTTTTCTATCCAGCGACCTGAATCTACATCTTCGTGTAAATCTTTTAAACCGTAGCGTTGGTTTACTACTTGTAGATCGGTGAGCAGCGCAACTCCTGCCCTACCTTTTATTCTACATACTTCATTAGTGCTTTTTACGTCGAATGCGGATGGCACGGCTTGAGCTTGCTCATATTCCATACTTAAATCGCTGACGATCGGATCTATTTCTGCTTGTGGAGCACGAACTTCTTGCATACACCAAATATTCGGCGTGGTTTTTCTCGCCCACTCGTATAAGCCTTTTCGCTTTGCTGCTCGAATACCATTCATATTCGAAGTTGTGATACTAATCATCTAAAACCTATCTTTTTTGATTCTGACTCCACAATACTATGAACTCATGCTTTTAAAAAGTGCCTTAACCAATGTTCACAAATTTTAACATCGGTTAAGGCACTTTTCATTCGCTTAACTATTGCAAATCTAAGCCAAGCTTAAGCTTTCCGCCAGGGATTGCATCGAGAAGATTTCTCGTATACTCCTGAGTAGGATGTTCAAACACTTCGTCTGTGGTTGCGTGTTCCACAAGCTTGCCGTGCTGCATTACCACGACTTCGTCAGCGATTTGACGAACAACTGCTAGATCGTGGGTAATGAACAAGTAGCTCAAGCCGTGCTCTGCTTGCAAATCGTTCAACAAGTGCAACACCTGGTCTTGAACCAACACGTCCAAAGCGGACACAGCCTCATCACATACGATAACTTTAGGGTTTAAAGCCATTGCTCGTGCGATTGCAATGCGTTGACGTTGACCACCAGAAAGCTCGTTTGGATAACGGTTCATAACAGATTCTGGAAGTTTTACCAACTCAAGTAATTCTTTAACTCGGTTACGTCGTGACTGCTTATCTCCGATATTGTGAATACGCAGTGGTTCTTCAATCGAACGATAAATAGAATACATTGGATCCAAAGAACCGTATGGGTTTTGGAACACTGGTTGTACGTGACGACGGAAGTTAAGAAGCTCAGAACCCTTAAAATCAGCTATGTTTCTACCTTCGTATGAAACAGTTCCTGATGTTGGATCTAAAAGTTTTAGAACCATGTTTGCAACCGTAGATTTACCTGATCCTGATTCACCTACAATAGCGAGAGTGGTTCCACGCTTTAGTGAGAAGGAAACATCATCAACAGCCTTAAACATTTCCTTACGACGTGGCAACTTGAATTCACGGGTTAAATGCTCAACCTGAATAATGTTCTCATTGCGCTCTAAAGCGTGTTCGTCAGTATGATGCTCTTTTAACTGTTCTGCTTCAGCTTCAAGTCCGCGAGACTGCGCTGAGATAATTCGTTGTGATGCGAGCGAAGGAGCAGCAGCCACAAGACGTTTCGTATATGGATGCTGTGGATGCTGCAATACTTCTAATGATGGACCTGATTCAACAACCTGACCCTTGTACATGACCACGATATGTTGAGCACGCTCAGCTGCTAAGCCTAAATCGTGTGTGATGAACAATACTGCTGTTCCTAAAGAGTTTGTCAAATCTTGTAAATGATCCAAAATGCGCTTTTGAACGGTAACGTCCAAAGCTGAAGTAGGCTCATCAGCAATTAATAATTCTGGACGGCATGCAAGACCGATAGCAATTAATGCGCGCTGGCGCATACCACCTGAGAACTCGTGAGGGAATTGGCGTGCTCGTGTAGCAGCATCTGGCAAACCTGCTTCGTTGAGTAAGCCTGCAATTCGATCTTGCATAGAAGATCCAAGAACATATTTCTTAGCAATAGCCCATGCATCATCTTGCATAACTCCGGCGTGAATTAAATCATCTGCTACACGCCAACGAGTTTCTGAACCTGGAACCCATTCTGCCTCAAAATATGCCATTTCTTTGTTGAAGCGTTCTTCTGAAACTCCTGCCTTTTTAAGTGCCTCACGTGCAGCACTCATCAAAGCTTCTAACTGGTCTGAGCCGAGGAATGTTTCGTCCTCAGTGGATTTCACATGCACGTCTCCACCAGCGAGCTGTGTTGCGAGTTTTGAACGCTT
>JAUMUB010000152.1 GCA_030530905.1 Bifidobacteriaceae bacterium
GCATAAATATTGCGACATGATATGTTTCATTTGAGTTACTAGTTTGAGCAGTTGTACCACACGCACTAGTGCCAAATAATACACAAATTATTAATCCCAGTATGCTAACTATTCGCAATCGATTCAAACCCATTGCTATGCAACTCCGTTCTTTCTTCAATGCTGCTTACATTATAGGACAAGTACTAAATGTATAAATAAAAGGTGACCCTGCCAAAAACAGGGTTATTACATGAAAAGCTATTATTGATATACTAACTTAGTTTTCTGCCATTGCAGCATCAAAATTTTCTTGCAGTGCATTCATAAAACCATCAGTGTCAAGCCAAGCTTGTTCTGGTGAAATTAGCAGCGCAAGATCCTTTGTCATTTGGCCGGACTCAACAGTAGAAATAATTGTTTTCTCCAGTGTTTGAGCAAAGTGAGCTACTTCAGGAGTGTTGTCCAACTTTGCACGATGCTTTAAACCGCCAGTCCAAGCAAAAATTGAAGCGATAGGGTTAGTAGAGGTTTTCTCACCTTTTTGCCAACGACGATAATGACGTGTAACTGTACCGTGAGCAGCCTCAGATTCAACTGTTTGACCATCTGGCGTCATAAGCACGGAAGTCATTAAGCCAAGAGAGCCAAAGCCTTGTGCAACAGTGTCTGATTGCACATCTCCATCATAGTTTTTACAAGCCCAAACATATCCGCCATTCCATTTCAGCGAACTTGCAACCATGTCGTCAATAAGACGATGTTCGTAAGTTAAGCCTTCTTTCTCAAAAGCCTGCTTATATTCGGTTTCAAAAATTTGTGCAAAAATATCTTTGAATCGACCATCATACGCTTTTAAAATGGTGTTCTTAGTAGATAAGTACACAGGGTAGTGACGCAATAAGCCATAGTTAAAACATGCACGAGCAAAGCCTCGAATTGACTCGTCCAAATTGTACTGAACTTGTGCAACACCTGATGAAGGGTATTGATATACAACATGTTCAATTGGTTCACTGCCATCTTCAGGGGTGAAGCTAATAGTTAGTGTGCCTGGCTTATCTACGAGAAAATCTGTTGCACGATACTGATCGCCAAAAGCGTGACGAGCCACAACAATTGGCTTTGTCCAACCTGGAACAAGACGAGGAATATTGCTGATTACGATTGGCTCGCGGAAAATAGTGCCACCAAGAATATTACGAATTGTGCCGTTTGGTGATTTCCACATTTTTTTCAAATGGAATTCTTCAACACGAGCCTCATCTGGAGTGATGGTTGCGCACTTGATTCCGACATGTTCTTTAGCGATTGCATTAGCTGCATCAATGGTTACTTGATCGTCAGTGGCATCTCGATTTTCTACACCTAAATCATAGTAGTCAAGATTAATATCTAAATACGGTAAAATTAAACGATTTTTGATGTCAGACCAAATAACTCGTGTCATCTCGTCGCCATCTAATTCAACAACTGTTCCGGCAACTTTGATTTTGCTCATGCAGCCCTCCTTTGGAAAACAAACGTATATCTATTTGTACCGCATACAAGTCAAGAATATGTTACGAGTTTCAGTATTTGGTGAATAAGGTATACGTTGCCTCATTTCGTCACGTGCAAAGTATAGCCTTATAAGCATGGCTCAAGAAATTGAAATTGGCTTAGGTAAAAAAGGCCGTCGCGCGTATACGCTTGACGAAGTTTCTATAATTCCTTCACGTAGAACACGTGATCCACGTGATGTTTCCACCTCATGGCAGGTTGACGCATATGAGTTTGATGTTCCGATTATTGGGGCACCAATGGACTCGGTTTCCAGCCCTAAAACTGTGATTGAAATGGGTAAATTAGGTATGCTTGGTGTGCTTGATTTAGAGGGTTTGTGGACTCGTTATGAAAACCCTGAACCGCTTTTAGAAGAGATTGCACAGTTACCTGAAGAAACGGCAACAGCTCGTATTCAGCAGATTTACGCTGAGCCAATTAAGCCAGAGCTTATTACGCAACGTTTACATGAGATTCGTGACGCTGGAGTGTACGTTGCTGGAGCATTATCTCCACAGCTAACACAAGAATACTATTCGACTGTTATTGATGCTGGCGTAGATATTTTCGTCATTCGTGGCACCGTTGTTTCAGCTGAGCATGTATCATCAAGTCACACTCCTTTGAACTTGAAGAAGTTTATTTACGATTTGGATGTTCCAGTAATTGTGGGTGGTGCAACTAATTACACTGCTGCAATGCATTTAATGCGTACAGGCGCTGCAGGTGTGCTTGTCGGTTTTGGCGGTGGGGCTACTTCCGCTAATCTTGGCACTATAGGCGTTCAAGCACCTATGGCAACCGCTATCGCTGATGCTGCTGAAGCTCGCCGTGATTATTTGGACGAGTCTGGTGGCCGTTACGTTCATATTATTGCTGATGGTGGTATTGGCTCTACAGGTAATTTCATCAAGTCTTTAGCTTTGGGTGCTGATGCTGTAATGCTTGGAACTCCGCTTGCGCGTGCTGTTGAAGCTCCTGGTCATGGTATGCACTGGGGCGCTGAAGCACGTCATCAAACCTTGCCTCGCGGCAAGCGTACTGAAGTTGGTACCATTGGCACGTTGGAAGAAATTCTTCACGGTCCTAGCCATTGCGCTGATGGTTACACCAATTTCAAAGGCTATTTGCGTCGAGCTATGGCAACTACTGGTTATACTAATCTAAAAGAATTCCAGCGTTGTGGTGTAGCTTTAAATATCTCAAATCGCTTATAGAATTTAGCGCGTATTTCAGAATATAAGTATTTCATTTTTTACAATACAAATTCTGCGAGTAAAAGAGTGTTTAACGTCTTGTTAAACA
>JAUMUB010000153.1 GCA_030530905.1 Bifidobacteriaceae bacterium
TACGCTATTTAGCATCGATTGGGCATAAAGATTTTATGTATATTGGCGAACCTGATTACTACACCAAAAAAGAATGGGGATTTGACACTCGAGCACTTGGATACAAGGACACAGTTGACAAACTTGGTCTTAATAACTTAGGTATGATTACCATTGACACTGAAAAGAGTGATACTGCCTCACAAATTATTTCCATGATACTTAATATGGATACTCGTCCAACCGCAATATGCACATGGTGTGATACTACAGCATTTCATGTTATTCGAGCATTAGAATCATCGAATATTCGTGTACCTCAGGATATTTCTGTAGCTGGCTTTGACGGATCTAATATTGCCCAAGTTATGAATTTAACAGGAATGGTTCCTGATAGTCCTAAAGATATTGGTCAGCTTGCTGCACAGAAAACTTTAGCTCTAATTCGTGGTGAAGATCTTGCACAAAAACACACTATTTTACAAGCTCAACTCCATATTGGTTCTAGTACACGAGTGATTCACGAAGATCAGTAAATAGTTTATTTGAACAACTAGTTGAACTATTTGCAGTAAATTTCTAATGTATCCGCATACTGTTTTATACCTTGTGAAATTAATTATTGCAACTTAATAGAAAAGCCCGAGAATACTCGGGCTTTTCTATTAAGTATAAAGAACTTTACTTAGCAATCTCATCAGCAACTGCTGCTGCAGCGGAAGCAGCTTTTACGCTTTCTTCCTCTTCCTCATCCGTACCAAGGAAAGCACTTAAATCAAGGTCTTCACCTTCACAAGTGAACTTTACAGAACGCATTCCTGCAAGCATACCCTTTGAACGTGCAACCTCTTGTACAGCAGAACCCAATTGACCATTATTCACAATAGCCTGAATGAATTGAGATGGATCCATGCCGTACTGCTGAGCAATAGAAGCTAAGAAGTTAGTGACATCAGCTTGAGTGACTTCTACTTCCAAAGACTGTGCAAGAGCATCTAACACCATCTGATCAGTTAACTCTTTAACAACAGCTTCTTCAGCCTGCTTCTTCTGTTCGTCAGTAGCTTTCTTTGGATCTGGTGTCATACCCTTAATACGTTCTTCAACCATACGTTCTTTAACGCCAGTTGGAACAGGGATTTCTTCATCACCCTTAAGCTGTTCAATGAACAAATCACGAGCCTCAGTTGCCTGACGACCCTTAGCATCCTGCTCAGCAGCCTTACGAATATCTGCCTTTAATTCATCAAGAGTATCGAACTCAGATGCATCTTGAGCAAAATCATCATTAAGCTCTGGAAGTTCTTCTGCTTTCACAGAGTTTACCTGCACGTTGATCTGAGCTTTTTCACCCTGATGCTCGCCTGCTTCAAGAGTACCTTCGAAAGAAGTCTCTTCACCTGCTGAAAGACCCTCTAATGCTTCGTCTAAACCATCAAGCATGGTTGCAGAACCAAGCTCGTAGCTCACACCTTCTTGAGAATCTACACTCTCACCATCGATTTGTGCGTCAAGATTGATGTTTGCGAAATCACCCTTCTTTGCTGGACGATCCACACTTACCAAAGTACCGAAACGCTGGCGTAATGCGTCAAGACGCTTATTTACATCATCTTCGCTAATTTCTGGTTTTGATACTTCAATAGTCATACCTTTTAACTTAGGTAACTTAATATCTGGACGACGTTCAACTGTAGCAATGAACTTTAATTTCACATCATCGTCAGCTTTTTGAGGAATATCCTTTACCTCAATTTCTGGCTGATCCATAGGCTGGAATTTCTTCTCATCCATTGCCTTGGAATAAAACTCTGGTACAGCACTATTAACAGCTTCAGATGCAACTGCACCGAATCCGAAACGCTGATCGATAATCTTTCCAGGCACATGTCCCTTACGGAAACCTGGAACATTCACCTGCTTGCCGATTTCTTTACGAGCCTTGTCTAAAAATGGCTCAAACTCTTCTGGATCGACAGTAACTGTCAGCCTTACCTTAGTAGGCTCAAGATTCCTAACGCTGATTTTCACGCTTGTGCTCCTGTTATACGTATTCTTATTCTGCCAATTAGGCAACTTTTACATAATAACCCGACTCAAGGACTCAGAAACTAGATTAATCTGCCAATTACGTGCACCTTGCTCATGAAGAAATTCTTCAATATTTCTTTGTGCAGGAGTATCAGTCCATAAAAGATTTTTTAAATACTGAGGTTTCAAAATTATTTCGGCAGGAGTACGCGTATCTTGCGCAATCTGTTGTAATACTTTTCTTGCCTGTAACAGTCTTGCATACCTTTGAGGATGCTTGTCTTTCCACAGTTTAACTGACTTAGGTGCATTAGTATTGGTACCATCTAAGACTGGTTTTGGAACACGTGGTAATTTACTAGTCTCAAGATCTAAAGCTTCTTGAATACATTTCTTCCAAATGCTTGGTTTTACAACTCTTTGAATTGGAGCATACCGCTCAAACATTTTATCCTGATCACTTCCCGTGTGCATTCGCACGCGCTCATTTAAGCAACGGATCGATCTAAATTCACGAGCATTATGAGGTTTACGCTGAGCTGCCTCAATAATACTGCTATCTTCTAAAAGAAGATTAGGAGCAATATCATATTCTTGTGCTAGTTTTTCACGCTGTTCCCATAAATTTTTTGCTACAGCTAACGCTCGCCTATCTTTCATAATCACATTTATTTTTGAAATACGCATCCACGGTGCAGGATGAGGCTGTTTTGGCG
>JAUMUB010000154.1 GCA_030530905.1 Bifidobacteriaceae bacterium
TCCAATGCGCAGTTAACTCAGTACGAATCTGTTCTAAATCTTGTGACATTTCTCTCCTTTTGACATTGTCATGCTAATACCTATACACAACTTTTTTGCTCCGCATTTTGCACAATAGTTTAGCAGATTTTAGGTAATCATAACTTTCATTCGTGCAAGCACTATCATTAAAACTTTACACTATTTTACCTATTAAAAGACTGAAATAATAGGTTTTTACCCACACTTATAAGAGTCTAGCACTATATATACTATGTTAAACATGACGAAGAATGAACAAAGCAATACTGAGAGTATTCAGAACGAAAAATCAAGTGGCAAAGGTCGTCCTACTCCTTCTCGTAAAGAAGCACAAAAAAAGAATTTACGACCACTTGTTCCAGCAGACCGCAAGGCAAGCGCTAAACAAGCTCGAGCACGTATTCGCGAACGCGAAAATAAACAATATGAAGCAATGAAGAATGGCGATATTGCAAACATGCCTGCTTCAGAAAAAGTTCCATCTCGCGTATATATTCGCGACTATGTGGATGCTCGCTTTAACATAAGCGAATTTTTCATGCCATTAGCACTCATCCTGCTGTTAGTAATGATTTTTTCAGGGCAGAATATCAGAATTGCTTTGGGCGCAACAATCTTCTTATACCTATATTTAATTGTTATTATTATTGACAGCGCGTTTATGTGGCGTAAATTAAAGAAAAAGCTTATTGCAAAGTTTGGCGCTCAATCAGTAGGAAAAGGCACACGCTCATGGCTGTACGCTATTTCTCGTTCTTGGCAAATGCGATCACTACGTATGCCAAAGCCACGTCATCGTTCATACGGAAACTGGCCTGAATAATCGCAAGAATACTCCTACTTGCAAAGCTCACAATTTCTGGTTTAAAACTTTTACTACACTTGTTGCCTGTAAACACGTTTTAACAAGAGCTTTAGAAATATTTGCAAGCACATGTTATTTCATAGCATTATCTGCCACTTTGAAACGGCTTACAACCTATTAACGCATGTTACGGCGTAAACATGGTATGCTATTTGAAGTTATTGAACACGAAAAGTGAGGATTGAATGGCAAAAACAGCAAAAAATTCGAAGCCGAGTTTTTTTAAGCAAATAACACAGGTTTTTAAATACACGTACGCTCAAGATAAATCACTTCCAGCTATTCTTGCACTAGCATTTATAGCACCTATCATCTTGTTTGTAGTGTTGGGAATAGTCTTTAACTGGTCTATTCTTACGTGGATTTTGTTCATGATCACCGCTGTTTTGCTCGGTGCATTATGCTCAACTTTTATGCTCACTCGTCGTGCTGACCGCGTTGGTTTCGCTCAAATTGAGGGACGTCCTGGTGCTGCAATCAGCGTATTAACAAACGTAAGTCGTGCTGGATACAACTTCCCACAAGAGCCAATCTGGGTTGATCCTCGCACAAAAGACGCTATTTGGCGTGGCACTGGTTATAACGGTATTTATTTAATTGGTGAAGGCAATTACTCTCGTGTGAAGAAAGCTATGGTTCGTCAAGAGCAGAACATTAAAGGTATTACAGCAGGATCAGAAATACCTGTATATCAGATTATTGTAGGTAAGGGCGAAGGCTGTGTTGCTCTAAAAGATTTGCGCAACACTATTTTACGCTGCAAAACTAGAATTCCTACCAATCATCGTTTTGCTTTTATGAAGATTATTCACCCTACGCGCCGTTTCTTCTTAACACGTTCTGAATTAGAAACTTTGAACGATAGATTGCGTACTTTGCAGGCTAAGCAGGGATTGGGCATTCCAAAAGGTATTGATCCGACCAAGCCTCAGCGCGTAAGTCGTCGAGCAATGCGCGGCCGTTAAAACTTGCAGCATTCTAACTTACAAGTATTTGCGTGCAATAATTAGCAATTATAAAAAAGAGGAAGTCTAGTATAGGCTTCCTCTTTTTGTAATAACTTTTCCCTATTCACTTAACATCACTGCTCATAACAATCATGAGGTACCTAGGGAAAGCAAACATTTTTCACTTAGATTTTCATGACACTACCCAATTAGTAAAAATTATTTATTACCTTAATTAAATCTAGAGCGCTTGAATACTACTTACGATAATAATATTTCCTCATATTATTGCGCAAAGTTGCCATAGACTGGTTTACTGTTGCAATATCATTTTCTAAAGTTGCTTTAGCATCCGTATAAGTTTTTACATCCCTAACATCAGACTTATCAGCTATTTGCTGAGCACTTGTAATATCGTTTTGCAACTGTTCTCGTACAGTATTATCTGCAACAAGATTCTCAGAAGAAGTTAGCGTATTTTGCGCTGAAGATATGGTCTGATTCAACTCTTGAAGAGCATTTGCTAAGCTCCACGAATTATGCGATTTATTAACTTCTTTTACAGCGGTCTTGATCTTTTTCATGCGTGAAAGTAAGGTTTTCGTCACTTTCTTATTTTTCACCACAATACTGCTATACGCGCTTGTACTATCCGCAACACATGAAATCGGGTCAATCATCTCAGCATCGAGTAACTCATGCAACGTGCTAACTGTAGTAGCATCCTGAACTTGCTCGTTCGAAATACTCGCTGCAGATGTAACCTCATTAGAATTAACATACTGATAATATGAGCTAACCGTGGCAATTAGGCTCGCTGCTAAAAACTACACATGAACTTGGTATGCGTGCATTGGTTG
>JAUMUB010000155.1 GCA_030530905.1 Bifidobacteriaceae bacterium
AGCTCCTACACCCATTAAACGTCCAACTTTTGATCGTGGTGACTGCTCAAGAATGATGTTAATCATAAGCGGTGTGCTTATACCGGAACCAATTCCTTGAATAACACGTGCAACAAGTATGAGTGCAAAACTATTGCTGAAAATCATAATCAGCGAGCCAACAATTGCAAGTATGATTGAAGCCACAAAAAGTGTTTTATTAGTAAATCGTCGTTTTAAATACGATGACATTGGCATGGTTACTGCCACCACTAAAAGGTATATGGTAGTAATCCATTGAACTGTTGACGTGTCTGCATGAAACTCTTCCATAAGATGTGGGAAGAGAACAGTCATCACAGTTTCGGTGACGATTCCAATAAATGCGAGTGATCCTACTGCTAGGATTGATCCCATTAATTTTGCAGGAATTTTTTCTGATTCTGGGTTTACAGTTTGCTTTGTACTGTTTATACTCGTTGTATTATTCATGTACCTCCTCATTTCACAAACTTCATCATTCTAACGAGTTTTTTAAAAGCTTCGTAAGCAGTGTTCACTAAATCTACACAATTTTATTGGTTATAAAACAATAACTCAACACAGTTGAAGACATGTAAAATCCCATATGAAATTACAAATGACAGCACATACACTTTTTATGTATAACTAATTATTCTCATGCAAAATAGACCTAATTTTCGCCAAACGCGGCGCGATTTCACGCTCATAACCACGATCACTAGGCGTATAATACTCATGCCCAACTAGCTCATCCGGCATATACTGCTGGGATGCTATAGCCCCCCTCTCGTCATGAGCATACTTATACCCCTCATGATTACCCCAACTTTTCATCAGCGCAGTCGGAGCATTACGAAGATGTAATGGAACTTGTCCGATATTACCTGAATCCACATCTTCTAATGCATGAGCAATCGCCATATAACTTGCATTCGATTTTGGAGCGGTTGCCACAGCAATAACAGCCTCAGATAAAATAATACGAGCTTCAGGCATTCCTACAAGAGCGACAGCCTGAGCTGCAGCCACACAAACCTGCAATACTTGAGGTGCAGCCATACCCACTTCCTCAGCTGAAGCAATAATAATACGTCTTGCAATAAACCGCGGATCTTCACCTGCTCGAAGCATTCTCGCCAAATAATGCAAGGCCGCGTCAACATCAGAACCTCTCATAGATTTTATGAATGCAGATGCCACATCATAATGATCATCACCTGATTTATCATAGCGAACTATGGCAGAATCCATAACTTTTTCAACAACATCAACACTCACAACTGGTCTGCGTGCACCCTTTTTACGTGGTTTACTTGAAACACTACCAGCTGCAGCTTCAAGAATGGTCAAAGACTTTCTAGCGTCACCGCCAGCCATGCGGATTATGTTATCGATTGCTTCAGGCTGAACCACGACTTGCGAGCGCAAACCACGTTTATCTTCAATCGCACGCTCAAGTAGTGTGCGTATCTCTTCTACCGTCAACGACTCGAGTTTCACCACAACCGAACGGCTTAGTAATGGTTTAATAATTGAAAAGCTTGGATTCTCTGTGGTAGCTCCAATAAACGTTACATCGCGATTTTCAACACTTGGCAGTAATGCATCTTGCTGAGATTTTGAAAAACGATGAACCTCGTCAATAAATAGAACAGTCTCAATTCCCTTGTTAACAAGGCGTGAATGTGCGCGCTGTAAAACTTCACGTAGTTCTTTAACACCTGAAGTAACTGCAGAGAGCTCTTCAAATGCGCGTCCTGACTGTTTGGCAACAATGTATGCAAGAGTAGTTTTACCCACACCAGGAGGGCCGAAAAGAATAATTGAGCTAGGAGCAGTTAATGATTGAGCATTTTCACTAAGAGCAAGTCTTTGTAGTGGCGATCCGTTTTGCACCGCATGTTTTTGGCCTACTACCTCTTCAAGAGTTTGCGGACGCATACGCACAGCAAGAGGACGGGTAATTTCCTGTTCATACTGTATTTGTGGTGCAAATAAATCTTCACTCATATTGTCTAATATACTCCGTAACTCGAACAAGTGTTCGACTATTACACTATTCTTGAACTATCTCATAACTGGAAAACACTACGCTACTTTCGTTCTGAGTAGCATCTAAATCAACATCAGCTACAATCGCCCAATTATGCTCACCCTCAGCATCATCAATAATCTGGCGAACATGCCATGTATGATTACTAGACTCTTGACTTTTATCAAGCATAAAATACTCACTACTTCGAGCTTTTGCATCCGTATTAACATACTCATGCTCGTCATAAAAATCATCAAGTATTGCATCCCACTCGTGAATATTGTAATTATAATCTTTATCTAAAGCGCCCAACTCGTCACTGCGTTCCATATCGATTAACTGTATGCGATAGAATAATGCATTGCGAATAAGAATAGTTAAGCCACGCTCGTCTTCAACAATCTTGTTCTTGGTTTGCGGTGCTGCCAGATTTTCAGCGCCTTCTTGAGCCCCTTGAGCAGACCATTCATCCACCAAACTTGAATCAACTGAGCGCACCAAAACACCAAGCCATGCGATAATATCTTGCAACTCGTCATTACGCATAGCTTCTGGAACAGTTTTAACTAAACTTCGATACACGTCAGAAATATAACGCAATAAAGTTCCCTCACTACGCGCAATATTATATCG
>JAUMUB010000156.1 GCA_030530905.1 Bifidobacteriaceae bacterium
GTATGAGAAATTTCACCAAGACTGTGAGCTTGCTCAATTGGCAGAGTAAATTTTGGTAATTCACTGTGCAGAGGAAACATAATTAATAATGTGCCTTCTTCAACACTAATAGTGGTCTCTTTGCTAATAAACTCATTGCAAGAACCCATTTTTGAAATATTATCTAACTCACCGTTTTCAAGAACGTACTTCAAATTTCGAATAGTCACTCCGCGAGAAATATCGCTGTGAGAAAGAATTGAAAATATTGAGCCAACAGGCATAGCAGTTGGTGAAAACGTGAGTGAATTATTATGAATTGCACATAAAATCGTATCCTCACCATACATAAAAGCAATACCGCCAGATTGTGCGATATAAGCCAACTGTTGAATATTAGATAAAGTGTGATCAATACGGTTGCCCATAGCGGCATATATGTGAAAAACTCGTATACCTTGATTCCAAGCGATTTTCACCGAAGCGGACAAATCAGTGTCATCTTTTTCAGCAGGCATATCTATAACTTGAACCGAATCAGGAATATCACGTAAATCGGTTGTAATAGAGTCAAAATCTCCAACAAGTATGTTTGGTGTAACATGCAACTGTTGGGTGTGATTATATCCACCGTCAGCAGCGATAATTAGCGAATTAGGATCAGGAGTGTGCTGTGGTGGGAGAGGGTATAGCACGCCTGCCGCAATAAGAGAGCATGTGCTTCTTGCAAAATCGGTCATAACATTATTGTAGACAATACGTATGGAAACAGTGTTATCTTATTATAAGAATGTTATATGTAGAAGATAAGTAAAACGTAACCATTTTTAAGTGTTTGGGTAAGAAACGTAACTGAAAGTAGTTAATATATGTGTGGCATAGCTGGTTTTATCGATATTCAAGCAAAGCGAGATCAAGAAACAAATAAGCAAATTCTGCGAAAGATGACGGATATTATTGCACATCGAGGCCCTGATAGTGAGGGATATTTTGTTGATGAACATGCTGCAATCGGTTTTAGAAGATTGAGCATTATCGATTTAGACGGCGGAAGCCAGCCAATATATAACGAAGATCAAAACCTGCTCGTCACCTTTAATGGTGAAATATACAATTTTCAACCTTTGCGTGAAGAACTCATACAGCTTGGCCACACTTTTACTACTCGCGCAGACACTGAGGTTATATTACACGGTTACGAACAGTGGGGTAAAGGCATATTACAACGCTTGCGCGGTATGTTCACCTTTGTTATTTGGGATAGAGAAAAGCAGGAATTATTTGGCGCACGTGATCACTTCGGCATTAAGCCATTCTATTATGCTTTAATGAACGGCACATTTTTGTACGGTTCAGAAATCAAAAGCTTGTTACAACATCCTGATTTTAACAAGGAATTTAATAACGAAGCATTAAAGCCATACTTGACATTCCAATATTCTGCTTTACGTGAAACTTTTTTCAAAGGTGTTTTTAAACTTCCTGAAGGTCATTATTTTACCTTGCGTGACGGTGAACTCAATATTCAAGAATATTGGGATTGCGATTTTAAGCAAACAAAGCAACCTTTAAATGCTGTGGTAAACAATATTGACGAAACAGTAAAAGATTCAGTAAAAGCTCATCAAATCGCTGATGTAGAAGTTGGTTCATTCCTGTCAAGCGGTGTTGATTCAAGTTACGTAGCTGCAGTTGCACGCCCAGAGCACACCTATTCTATTGGCTTTGGTAAAGGCACTTATAATGAATCTCAACAGGCAAAAGAATTAGCAGATCTTATCGGCTTGAATAATACTACGCAGTCCTTAGACGGTAGCGAAGCATTTGCTCATTTCAGGCAGATTCAATGGTATCTTGACGAGCCAGATGCAAACCCTTCATGTGTTCCCTTGTTCTTCTTGTCTGCGCTCGCGGCAAAAGATTTGCGCGTAGTGCTGAGTGGAGAGGGTGCAGATGAGCTGTTTGGCGGCTATATTGATTATGGTATGCACACTTCTCATGCAGTTATTAAATGGGTTACGAATATGCTGAAGCTGCTGCCAACGCCAATTCGCCATAGCATTGGTAATAAGCTTGCTGGCAAAACTTTCCATGGTGCTTGGCATATGCATGATAATCTTGCGCCTGCTGAAAACTATTTTATTGGTCAGGCAAAAGTGTTCTCCGAACAAGAATCTGCTCAGATTTTGCAACCTGCATATTGTAAAGCTCCAAGTGTTAAGGAAATCGTGAGTAAGATTTACAAGCGTATTTTGTCGAAGAATCTTCCAGAAATTAAAAAGAAGCAGTATCTTGATATTCATCAGTGGATGCCTGGCGATATTTTATTAAAAGCAGATAAGTTAACAATGGCACATTCTTTGGAATTACGTGTTCCATTATTAGATACAGAGTTGATGAAAGTTGCGCAAGATGTGCCTGCTAAATATTTGCTAAATGATAAAAACACTAAGTACGCGTTCCGTAAAGCTGCTGCAAAGCATTTACCACAAGAGTGGTGGGATCGTGAGAAGCTTGGTTTCCCAGTGCCAATTAAGAATTGGTTACGCGAAGAAAAATACTACAAGCATGTTCGTTCCATGTTTGAGAAAGATTACGCAGCTCAATTCTTCGATCAGAAGAAAATATTGAAAATGATTGACGATAATTATAC
>JAUMUB010000157.1 GCA_030530905.1 Bifidobacteriaceae bacterium
ATCAAGTGTGGCATGGTATTCGTCTTAGCGGCATTAGTGTGCGTCATGATCGCACTGTTCAAGATGCAACCCAACACCATGTAACTATGTTATTATATTTACGCAGTATTGGTCTTGAAACTATAGAATTTGTTGGGTTTACAGCAACTGCTCAATCTGCTCTTCTCGTTTTTAAAAATGTGCGAGGACAGCGTCAAATTCACGCTAACACTTGTGACGAGTATGCAACTGCTGAATTATTGAAATATCTTAATATCGCTAATTCTCACGGATTATCACACCGTAAAATTACTCCTCAAGCCTTAGTGCATATGCCTGATGGGAAAAACATTATTATCGGCTGGCATAATGGCGATTTAGCAAGTGGTTCAGCTAATATTGCTGTTGACCGCGTGCAGTTGCTCACGTTACTTTCATGCTATGTTGGTATTGAACAAGCTGTTAATCAGGCAATTGCTGTTTGGGGTAAGCAAACGCTTATTGCTCTTGTACCTTTTATTCAAAAGAGCGTTATTCCAGCTCAAACTAAGGAATTAAAAGCTTATCAACCTCAAACCCTCAAAGACCTTCGCTCATATATTCTGGACACTATTCCTGAAGACGCTGCTGAACAAGTTGAAACGGTTACTTTATCACGCTTTAGTCTTCGCTCTTTTATTGCAATTGTGTTAGCTATTGTCGCTTGTTTTGTCATATTAACTCAATTACAACCTAATGAACTTATTCATGCAATTAGGGATGCTCAACCTGGTATGGCTCTTTTATGTTTGCTTTGTAGCGCGATAGCATGGGCTGGTTCAGCTATCACCTTATGGGCATTTATGACTAAGAATCGCGACCATTACGCAACCTTATATGAGGTACAAGCCGCATCTGGTTTTACGGCCGTTTCAATGCCTGCTGGCGTTGGTCCTGCGCTGATGAATTTGCAATATTTACGTAAAAACGGTTATAGGAACACAGAGGCTACAGCAATTATGAGTGCTGTATGGGCTGTTCAGTCTATCACTACAGTACTTTTCTTAATTATTATTGGAATGCTTAGTGGCCGAAATATGCTTTCAAACATGGTCCCTCCGAACACTCTTATTCTTGCTATTGGTATTCTTGCTGTGCTTATTTGCCTGTGCATGGTTGTTCCCCCACTTCGTAAAATGGTTGTTGAACGCATACTGCCAATTATCCAATCCTACATGCAACAATTTATCGAGGTTATTACTCAACCAAAAGAATTAGGTATTGGGGTATTTGGTGCTGTTATTTTAAATGTTGCGGTAAGTATTGGATTCTGGTTTTCTCTTTTAGCTTTCGGATATCAAAGCAATCCTATTGAGACTATGTTTATCTTCCTACTCGCTAATGCTGTTGGATCCGCTATCCCTACCCCTGGCGGTTTAGGCGCTGTTGAAGCGGCACTTACGTTTGGTTTTACCTCTGTTGGTGTTCCTGCGGCAATAGCATTATCTGCAACCTTGGTATATCGTACTGCATTCTACTGGTTACGTATTCCTGCAGGAGCAGTTGCGATGAAAATACTGCACAAAAATAACTTAATTTAACTATTTTTTTTAAAAAAACAGTTAAATGTTTAAAAACACCCCATTCAGTCTGGTAAATAATGTATTATCTTACATGAACGTGGTTTTCATAACCGAAAACCCCCGATCAAGAAGGATGCTTTATTTATGGCATACAACAAGTCTGAACTCGTAAAGAAGATTTCTGAAAAGTCTAACTTGACTAAGGCTCAGTCTGAAGCTGCAATCAATGCTTTCCAGGAAGTATTCGTTGAAGCAATGCAGTCCGGCGAAGGTTTAAAGCTCACTGGTCTTTTCTCCGCAGAGCGAGTAAAGCGCGCTGAGCGTACCGGTCGTAACCCACGTACCGGCGAAACCATCAAGATCCCAGCATCATACGGTGTTCGTATCTCCGCTGGCTCATTGTTGAAGAAGGCTGTTACTAAGTAGTAGCATCTTCGCTGAAGCTGTTATTCTCTCACAAGCTTTTGTTTGTGGGAGAATTTTTTATGCGTTTATATTTGCTAACGTTTACAACAAAAGTACGAATAACTAATGCTAAGTGTTTTGTTTAATAATATGACACATATCTCATCGTAATGATTGTAAAAATGTATAACAATGCAGTTTTTAAAACACTATCGTGTTTAACTTTCAATACACGAATCGATTATTTTCATCATGTGAAGATAATCATCACTTGGCTTATCTTCAAACGGATTTAATATTGTCACTTCAATATGCTGAGGTGAGTGTAATACGCACTGCGTCCAATCGCATGAATATCGCAAACCTGTTTTGCATACTTGTTGAATAAACTCTGCGCGCAAAACAGCACGTGTATGTTTAGGTGGCGTATTCATAGCTTTTTGCACCTCTTGAGAAGGGGCAAGAGCGGTAACCAAATTCTGTTTTGTCAGTGCTGAATATACTACGCCGTTGACGATATCATGATAGTCTAAATCTAATTGTTCTAATTGAGAAGACGTCACTTGCGCACCTCTTTGCTGTTTACGCTGTATAATAGCATGTTTAGTCACCCAATCAACTTTTCCAAATAAGGACATATAATTCTGGGA
>JAUMUB010000158.1 GCA_030530905.1 Bifidobacteriaceae bacterium
GATTAATGTCGTCACGGAAGTTATCCTGCCAAAAAGAGTACCATGGTGTCATGTCTACTGAACACGAAAAACTACGTCAGATCATTCTTTCTTCCCTGCGTACTCGCCCCTTGATCGATCCAGTTGAGGAAATTGAGCGCCGCGTTAATTTCCTTGCGGATTATGTGAAGGCCACCGGCACCAAGGGCTTTGTTCTTGGTATTAGTGGCGGCCAGGACTCTACCCTCTCGGGCCGCCTGGCCCAGCTTGCTGTGGAGAAGTTGCGCGCTGAGGGTGTGGAGGCCGAGTTCTATGCGGTGCGCCTGCCTTATGGCGTGCAGGCCGATGAGGATGATGCCCAGCGTGCTTTGGGCTTTATCCAGCCGGATCACTCCATCACTATCAATATCAAGGACATTGCGGATGCCGTCGAAGCAGTTTCTGCCGCCGCTATTGGCCAGGAAAAGTTGGGTGATTTTAATAAGGGCAATGTGAAGGCCCGTGCCCGCATGATTGCCCAATATGCGGTGGCTGGCGAGAAGAAGCTCCTGGTCATTGGCACTGACCATGCTGCGGAGAATCTTGCTGGTTTCTTTACCAAATTTGGTGATGGCGCCGCCGATATTTTGCCTATCTTTGGTCTATCCAAGCGCCAGGGTGCTGCCCTGCTCAAGGAACTCGGCGCCCCTGCCGCCACCTGGGAGAAGGTCCCAACCGCCGATTTGGAGGATGACCGCCCTGCCCTACCTGATGAGGTCGCCTTGGGTGTCACCTACACGGAAATCGACGATTATATTGAAGGCGAGGCGGCGCTGGATGGCTTTAAGCCGGAGTCCCTCGCTCGCCTCGAACAGTTGTGGACTGTGGGTCGCCATAAGCGCGAGCTCCCAGTCACTATTTATGATGAGTGGTGGAAGAGCTAGTAGCGCTCTGGTTCCTCACCAAACTCATAGTGTCGTCCGCTCACCAATCGTGGGGTGATGCGGACATAGTTATATTTGAGGGTTGGCAGCCACGGCTTGAGCGGCAGCGTATCACAATGCTGGATTTGGTCAAGGTCGGTCACCCAGTGGGCATCGCCCTTGATAATGACGGACCAGGCTTCGCCCTCACTAATCTTATCGACGGCAAATAGTACATCGTGGTTGACGTTAATGCTGAATAGCTTGGTGCCCTCGGCGGTACGGAAGTAGATATCGTCCCCATCAACCACATAGTTGATTTGGAATAGGTCCATATCGTCTTTACGGCGGACTACGAGGCGCCCGAGCTGTTCGCCCTGGAGCAAGCGGTAGGATTCTTCGCGACTGAGATTTGTCATACCTCTATTTTGCCATACGTTTGGCCAAAAATATCAGTAGCTATGTAAAATAGTCCCCATGATGGACCTCTTGAGCCCTTTGCTTCTACGCCCTATTCGCATGATTCTTCAGAACTGGATGTGGTGGGGCCTGGTGCTGGTTTTCCTCTGCCTTAAGCGCACCCTGGGCGCCGATGCTGATGGCTATCTCAGCACCGACACCGTCTTCACCTGGGGCCCTGGCCTGCTCAGCCGCATCCCCGGCCTCAACACCGCCATCCACCAAGTAAGTAATTTTTTCGTCTAACCTCGTTCTCTCACCGGTGTTTGGTCCGATTAAATTTTAATTTACGAGGCTAAACACCGGGCCGCCGGTGAACTCCACTGCATCCTTATGGAAGTGCAGGGAAAGGCTCTCTTCAGTGACCTCGAAGCCATCAAAGTAGGGGTCTTCTAGGCCACCATGGGTGGCATCTTCCAGGGTTCCGGCAATTTCTTCACTCATGCCTTCATCCAGGGTTTGACGCATCATGCGGGCAAACCAATTGGAGCCACCGCTGCGCTCATAAACAATCTCACCATTCTCTACTCGTGGGGTCATGGTCCAATACACCCCATTCTTCATGGTGATGGTAATGCTCTGGGTGGCCTCATTAAAGTCCACACCGGATACTTCACTGCCCCGCTGCTGGAGCCACTGCTCCACGGCCTCGCGGAGTTTAGTAAAGCTCAAGTAGTCTCGCCAGGTGCGAAGAATAGTCTGGTTTTGGGCACCCATACGGTCCACATAGGTACGGGCAGCCTTCATGGCAAGAAGTTTCATGGTTTTTTCGTCGAGTACGACGGAGGCGTCGGCAAGCTCGGCGGAAACAATGCGACTATTTTTGACCTTGGCATGGGACAGGCCAAGTTCCACAGCCGGGGTTGGGTTTTCGGCCTGGTGGGAGCTTTGGATGCGCACGCGCAGGTCCTTGGCCTTGGAAGAAATCATGCCAAGATACGGCAGGGTGCGGTTCTGATAGTAGACAGTGACCTCAGGTAGGTCAGCAGCCGTCTGGGTGCTTTGGGTGCTTTCGACGGCGAATTGGCGGGCGACACCTGCCTGCAGGCGCCAGCGTGGCACAGAAACCATGGCCAGAATCAAAACCAAAACAAGGAAAATAGCCACCGCTACACGGCGGAAAATGACTGGCTCCATGTTAATTGCCTCCCATAAGATCACGAAGTGTAGTGAGCAATTGGCGTCCATAG
>JAUMUB010000159.1 GCA_030530905.1 Bifidobacteriaceae bacterium
ATTGTTAAAGGTGCAGAAGGATCTTCAAGCTCGGTTGTATGCGATGCTTTGCTGGTTGATGATTACTCACGTTCCGACACTTATCCTCATGTTGATGTGCGTGAAGATGATGTTTCAATGGCTCATGAGGCGACTGTTTCAAAGGTTTCAGAAGATCAGTTGTTCTATTTGATGAGTCGCGGTTTAAGTGAAGATGAAGCAATGGGCATGATTGTTCGTGGTTTCGTTGAGCCAATTTCACGAGAGTTACCAATGGAGTACGCGCTGGAGTTAAATCGTCTTGTTGAATTACAGATGGAAGGATCGGTGGGATAATTGAACAACGATCGCATTAATACTGAAGCTGTAAAAGAGGCACATGCTCAAAAGCTTGCTGTTGCTAAAGAGTTGAATATTCCTGTTGCAGATTTAGAAAATCCGTATGCTTTACCTGCAGCGATGCCATCAAGTGCTGATCGTGCTGTGCGCAGTTTTAGTGTAGACGATTTTGCTATGCCAACTCGTAGTCAGGATGATTGGCGTTTCACTCCAGTTGAACGCATTGAAGAATTCTTTAACCCATTTGAGGGGGTTGACGAGTTAGGTTTCAGCGTTTCAATGGCTGATGGGTCATTTATTCCAACTCAGCAAGTGCAAGTATATCAAGCTCAAATGGGAGAGCATCCTGAAGAACCTGCTGGCATAGTGAGTGCTCCTAATGATCGTGCTTCCGTGGTGGAATGGAATGCTTCTCAAGAAGCCACGATTATTGATATTTCAGGTGAATTGCAAGCCCCTCTTATGGTTAGAATCCATAGTGAGAGTGATGAGTTAGATGCTCTTCATTTAGTAATTCGCGTAGCAGATAAAGCTCATGCTGATGTGATTGTTGAGCATGATGGACACATGCGTTTAGCTGAGGGTGTTGAAATTTACACCGGTGAAGATTCACATATTTCTACAACTTTTATTCAAGAAATTGATGATTCTTCAAAACTTGTTGGCAATCATCGTATTCATGTTGGAAAAGCTGCATCATTACGTCATTCGGTTGTGACCTTGGGTGGCGATGTTGTGCGTATCCGCATGGATCAGGATTTTGGTGGCGAACAAGGTGACTTGAATATGTTAGGCATTTATTTTGTCGATCCAGGTCAGCATATTGAACATCGTACTATGGTTGTTCATAATCATCCTGAATGTAAGTCGCGCGTAATTTACAAGGGTGCGTTAGATGGTAAAGGTGCTCATGCAACCTGGGTTGGTAATGCTCTTATCCAACCTACAGCACCCGGAACTGACTCTTATGAGTTAAACCGTAATCTTGTGCTTACTCCTGGTGCTATTGCTGATTCTGAACCAAATCTTGAGATTGAGAATGGAAATATTGTTGGCGCAGGCCATGCATCTTCAGTCGGCAGATTTGATGATGAAGAACTATTTTATTTACAATCACGCGGAATTCCAGAGGTAGAAGCACGAAAACTTGTGGTTCGTGGTTTCTTCGGAGAACTTATTGATGAAATTGGTGTACCAACCATTTCAGAACATTTGATGAATGTTATCGATCGTCGCTTAGCACGCGGAGAAAATGCGGAAATGCAAGCAGTATTGGAGGAGAAGTAATGTCTACTCTCGAAATTAAAGATTTACACGCACATGTTGAAACAAAGAATGGCGTAAAACAAATTCTTAAAGGTGCGACTATTACCATTTCATCTGGTGAAACTCACGCTATTATGGGTCCAAATGGTTCTGGTA
Source organism: Bifidobacteriaceae bacterium (assembly GCA_030530905.1). GTDB lineage: Bacteria > Actinomycetota > Actinomycetes > Actinomycetales > Bifidobacteriaceae > Bifidobacterium. The sequence continues at coordinate 1,741 of JAUMUB010000159.1, forward strand.
AATCCACTTTGGCTTACACTCTTGCAGGTCATCCAAAATATATTGTGGATTCAGGTGAAGTGTTACTAGATGGTCAAGATGTGCTTTCTATGACTGCTGATGAGCGTGCTAAAGCAGGCTTATTCCTTGCTATGCAATACCCGGTTGAGGTGCCAGGTGTTTCAATGACTAATTTCTTACGCACCGCTAAAACTGAAGTTGATGGTGAAGCACCTGCTATTCGTACTTGGACTAAAGAACTTTCTGAGGCGATGAAGCGTTTAAAGATGGATCCTAAATTTGCAACTCGCTCTGTAAATGAGGGTTTTTCAGGTGGTGAGAAGAAACGTGCTGAAGTTTTGCAGCTAGAGCTTTTAAAGCCTAAGTTTGCTATTCTTGATGAAACTGATTCAGGCCTTGATGTGGATGCATTGCGTATTGTGTCTGAGGGCGTGAATCGCGCTAAAGAAGCCAACAATTTTGGTATTCTTATGGTCACTCACTACACTCGAATTCTTAAATATATTAAGCCTGATATTGTGCATGTGTTTGCGGACGGTCATTTTGTTAAAACTGGTGGTCCAGAGTTAGCTGATGAGCTGGAAGAAAAAGGATATGATGAGTATCTTCCAGAGGGTGCAGATTCTGAATCAGCATTAGCTTAATTTTTTTGCAAAAATAATGAGCAGTGTATTGTGAGAATTTTTTTCTTGCAATACACTTGTTTTTATCAAAACAATAGATACAATATTGAACTATTATTTATGCAATAAAAGATTAACACTATGAT
>JAUMUB010000160.1 GCA_030530905.1 Bifidobacteriaceae bacterium
ATATTTTGGATTTTCCTCACCATCATGCACAACAATTAACTGGCCATTCTGCTCCAAAATTGCACGCTTTACTTTTCGAATACTATACACTCCATGTGTGCGAAGTTTAAATGCGACATCTTGCGCGGTTAAACCTGCTTTACGGCACGCATTTACATCGAGTTCTCCGCGGTTTATTAACTGAACAGGTTCACCATCTAATATACGTTTTACAACATGGCTAGTAGTTTTCAACCATTTAAGTAGTAGCACTAATATTAACCAAATAAGCAAAATAATACTGTACTGTAATACGGTTACTGACGTACTATAAATTACGCCACCAACAATGCCACCAAGCACATAGTTTTGAACCTGATCAGTTGCTGAAGTAGGCGCAAGATTACCTTTTCCTGATACGTTAATTACAAAAACCAGTGATATAAGACCAAGTCCGAGTTTTATTGCTATATCTAGATATGACAAACTTACCATTTATTGCGCCTCCACTAACTCAATTGATGGCTGATATAGGTTGATTGATTCTAAAACAAAATCACCTGAGCCAGAAGAATCAAAATTTACGCGATAATATTTTGAACCATATTTTACAATCGTTCCGTCAAAAGTACTTTGAGGAATATTTGCATAAACTTTTTCCGCTTTCACATTAAGTTTAGCGGCAATACTCTCTACTAATTGCACTGACTGATTATTACGTGTTTCTTGATTATTTGATTCCAAATAGGCATTAACTTGTATTAATACCATGATTACAATACCCACTACGAGAATATAGGATAATTCACGATATCTAACTTCACCATGTGATCGCAAAAATTTAAAAATAGAAGCACATAGCATAATAAGCATTACAATTGTCATTGCAATTTGAATGCCTTGACTTAAGTTTGCTTGATTAAGTAAATACTGATATGAATAAAATTTCATAGTATTACTGTACGTCATATAATTAATTTTCGTAAGTTAGATATGGTGTGTCATGTATCACAACTCATTCATCAAATTTTGCACCTTATGAATTGTTACTCAACATATAACAGTTCAATCGCAAGTAAGCGGTTTGAATAATAATTTACTCAGCACTATTTGTCCAAAAGAACCTAATAACAAAAATTCAATAAGTTTTACTAATACAATGAGGCTTTACCGTTAAGTAAAACCTCATTATTAAACGTTGTAATTTAAATTACATGTACTACGGATTTGCAGTTTTATTGCAATGATTCAGGGCTTTTATAAGCACTACCGTCACTAGTGCTTTGTGCAAAATTAGTTAATTCTTGCAATAAAACTTGTGCCTGAGTTAGCTGCTGCGCAACTTTTTCAGGAGCAGTACCGCCTTCACCGTTACGCGCTTGCACTGAACCTTGTGTGGAAAGTACTTCGCGAACTTGAATACTTGTCTGAGCATCTAAGAAGTTTACAAAAATCTGTATGAAATCATCATCTTGCAAATCCCATAATTCTACACCACGTTGTTCTGCTGCTTTCACACATGCACCTGAAAGCTCATGAGCGTGGCGGAATGGCACACCATTACGAACTAACCACTCTGCAATATCGGTTGCTAAAGCAAAACCTGTTGGAGCTTCCTCCTCAAGCCTTTGCGTGTTGAATCGCATGGTTGCGATCATACCTGTCATTGCAGGCAATAATACTTCAAGAGTATCCACTTGATCGAATACCGCTTCTTTATCCTCTTGCAAATCTCGCGCATACGCTGTTGGTAAGCCTTTAAGAGTTGCCAATAACCCTGTTAAATCACCGATAACACGTCCAGCCTTACCGCGTGCTAATTCTGCTATATCTGGATTCTTCTTTTGTGGCATGATTGATGAACCAGTTGAATAAGCATCATCGAGGATTACAAAACCAAATTCTTGAGTGTTCCAAATAATTATTTCTTCACTTAATCGTGAAATATCCACACCAATCATCGCCGCAACAAAGGAAAACTCAGCAACAATATCTCGACTTGCTGTGCCATCAATTGAATTGTGTGTAACTGCTTCAAAACCTAATTCCTGTGCAACTGCTTGTGGGTCAAGTCCCAAAGTATTTCCAGCAAGCGCACCTGAACCGTATGGACTGTAGTTCGCTCGCTTATCCCAATCAACAAGTCGTTGTACATCACGTAATACTGGCCAAGCATGTGCTAAAAGCTGATGAGCAAGAAGCACTGGCTGTGCATGTTGCATATGTGTTCGACCAGGCATTACCGTATTGCCCGCCTGCTGAGCTTGCGTGATTAATGCCTGAACATAATCAAGACATAATTTTGCAATATTGCGTGCGTGACGGCGCAACCACATTCGAATAAGTGCGGCAATCTGATCGTTTCGTGAACGACCTGCGCGAAGTTTACCACCTAACTCATCGCCTGCTATCACTAGCAAACCACGTTCTAGGGCTGTCGCCTCATCCTCATCTTCTTCAATAGGAGCAAACTCCCCAGAATCTACCTGACGTTGCAACTCATCAAGCGCATGTTCCATGTCGGATAA
>JAUMUB010000161.1 GCA_030530905.1 Bifidobacteriaceae bacterium
GACAAAGAGAATTTCCAACAGCGCACACAAAACCTTATTAACCAATACAACTCTTATGTTCCTGAGCAGCTCAAAGTAAAGTATGCTGACAACCTTGATCAGGCACCACATGTGAACGGTGCTCTTACCATTGGTGAGAATATTGGCGATTTAGGTGGAGTAACCATTGCGCTTAAAGCATACGCGTTCGCATTGCAAGAAGAGTTAGGATTACCAACTAACAGTTCTGATGAGGGTATTATGCAGGCTTTAGAAAAGGCTCCTGTTATTGACGGTTACACTGGTTTGCAACGTTTCTTCTTAAGCTATGCAAATATTTGGCGCAGTAAAACACGAGATGAACTAGCAGAACAGTATTTACAAATCGACCCTCACTCTCCTGCTGAATGTCGCACAAATGGCATTGTTCGCAATGTTGATTTATTCTATAAGGCATTTGATGTGACGAGTGAGAACGATTTATGGTTAGATCCTGAAGATCGCGTACACATTTGGTAATACGCATACACACAAAAATTTAAAACTATCTGTAAAAAATGTATTACATATTGTGGTGGGCTTGTGCTGTTACGCAAGCCCACCACTTTTTATCTGAGAAGAAATAAGTTATGGAGAATAAGTTTAATCAGTTACATCACGCTCTCCTTCCCGATCCGTTCAAACTGCGTAGTCCCAAAAGCCAGATCATGACCAACATTTTGAGCTTCTAAAATCACTCGACTACGCTTTGACCCCTCATGCTCCCATTCTTCGGTGTGCAACACACCATTAACTATTAACGGGTCACCTTTACGAACGCTTTGCTTAATATTATTCGCTAAAGAACGGTAGGCTTTTACTGTTAACCACGTTGTTGTACCATTGCACCATTGCTTATCCTCGTTTGAAAAATATCGCCGAGTATTTGCTAAACGAAAAGTAATACCAACATCGTTCTTTCCGAAAGTCTCAGGTTCGTTTCCGACAAAACCATTCATTGTTACTGATAATTGTTGCATTATGCCTCCCATCTACATCAACCACATCATCAACGTATGTGGCAGTAAATAACACTATGCAATATCAATTCGGTTTTATAAGCGAGTGCAACTCAATGTGTATATATGATTGCGCACATAAAAATAGTTTTTGTAAACACTAAATCTGCATACATCACAAAGTAAATATGCATAAAAGCGATCATAAAATCAAAATAAGCACACGTAACATATCAGCTATTTTTAAAAACTGTAAATTATTATATGGCTTAAATAAATCAATATTGCAACTAACTCAAACGCATTACACAAGCACAAAAGGAAAACCTTGCAATACAAAATAATATGCTAAAAATCTTTTGGGTCAAGCTGGAAACGAAGCTCCCCCGCATTTCTTGAGGCCATATGCTTTGCAACTCCATTACGCAATAATTTTGCTAAATTATCTCTTTGCTCAACACTCACTCTTACAATTGCTTTTACAGTTTGCTCAACCTGCATGTCTAACATTCCTGGCGTAGCATGCGTAGAAACAAATACAGGACCTAAAACGGAGGGAAGATCGCCTTGAGAAGTTGAAAGCAAAGCATATTTCCCATTTTGACGCGCACCAATATATGCCAATAATTCTTCAACAGCTTTAGCCTCACCCCAAATCCGAGCTGCAGCGCAAGCAGGAGGTAAACCTAACTGACGGCGCTCTTCTAACTCTTTTGCTGCCAAATAACTTCCGTCCCAATGTAACAAAGCATGTGCCATATCCGTATCAGTTTCACCAATTAACAGTGATACTCCTGCACGAGAGACGGGAGCACACATTGACACCACATGCATCCAAGCGTTAAGAATATCATTACGCGAATCAACGCCAATACCGTATAAACTCGTCCAAGCGTCCAAAATTGCCACGCACGCATACTCGCCTGTTGTGCCATCTTGGGTACGAATATGAGGTTCAGAGCCTACAGTTGCAACAACTATTGCTGACTGCTTCTCAATGCTGGTAATAACACCTTGAGGCGCTGTTGGCGTTGAAACAATAATCGGAATATTTCTAAAAAGTCCTCGTAACTCTTGAACAGTTCCACTAGCTCCAACTCTTAAGGATTTCATCCTTTCACTGCCGCAATGCTTGCACTTCCAATTACTTGCGCTTGTACCACACCATTGGCATTGAATAACAGATGAGCGAGTATTTTTTTGTAATACGCCATCGCACTTCATACAACGCGCTTGTTTAAAGCACGAAACACAGCATAAGCTTTCCGACAATCCATCATGTGGTATTGATAAGAGTACCGGACCTTTTTCAAGCGCTTTTAACATGAGATTCACAGCCGTTGAAGGTATACGAGTTCCAGCAGTAAAATCATGTTTTGCAAGTAATGCTTCACGATTTAACCATTGCACATTACTCGTATGCTGTGTCGTAACAGCAGCATACGGGAATATTGCAACACTTCTGCCGCAATGCTTGCACTTCCAATTACTTGCGCTTGTACCACACCATTGGCATT
>JAUMUB010000162.1 GCA_030530905.1 Bifidobacteriaceae bacterium
AGTATTGAATTTTTCTACAATTTGCGCATAAGCTTTTGCAATGCTTGCTACAAGTTCTTCTGTGTATTCCAACTCTTCTGCGTGAGAGTTGCGAGCAAGCTTTAAGAAAGTATATGGACCAATAAGTACAGGCTTTGTGATGATACCCAATGATTTTGCTTCTAAAAATTCATCAAAAGGCTTTGAACCTGCAAGGCGAATTTCAGTATTAGGCTCAATTTCTGGAACAATATAGTGATAGTTTGTGGTAAACCATTTCTTCATTGGAAGCGCAGTCACATCACCTTGAGCGCCCTGATATCCTCTACCGATAGCAAATAGTGTATCCTCAGGGTTTTCAAAGCCTAAATCCTTATAACGTTGTGGTACTGCATTCAACAATATTGCTGTATCTAAAAGCTGATCATAATAGCTGAAATCGTTACTTGGAATTAAATCAATTCCTGCTTCTGACTGGAGTTTCCAATGCTTTGCGCGAAGCTGACGAGCAACATTTCTTACATCATCTAAACTATTGTTGGACTTCCAATATCCTTCAATTATTTTCTTTAACTCTCTATCTGCACCGATACGAGGAAAACCGCTTACAGAAGTAATAGTAGACATATTGCACTCCAGTCTTTTGTAATATTTAACTACAGGCTAGAGTAACAAACTTTTTCAAAAACTTAATATTAAGAAAATTAGGGTGTCGTTATAAAAGTTTTTTATACGCGAGAAATTTACTTTACTTTTAAACACTTTTATAAACGTAATAAGTATTATAAATCGTGTTCAAAATCTTTAGGAGTAAGCACAGCTAAAAGCTCAGCATCATGCGTTTGCCACTGCGAAAACGGCTTTTGAGAACCAAAAAGAACAACCGTGCCATTAGATAATCCCAAATTCAAAGAGTCTAACACGTCCGAATCAGAATCCTGGTTCGCAAGCCATTGAGAGCTTATTGAAAGAGTGGGTTCATGCCCTATAATCATCGCAATATGGTGCGAATCTTTTACTTGAGCAATCTCATCAATAACAGCACCCATTCCCTCTTCATATAAGCTTTGTCGCGTAACCACATCTGGCTTATCACCAAATCGTTTAAGCATCTTTTTTAATGTCTGCTGGGTTCGAACAGCACCTGAACAGCTAATAGAGTCAGGAACTAAATCCATAGCAATAAGGCCTTTAGCTACAATTTTTGCTTGTTTTAAACCTTTTTCTGTTAGCTCACGTTGAAAATCACCACGATCATTTGAAGGCTCAGTTTTAGCATGACGCATAATTAAGAGTATGTAATCATATGCTGAAGCTTTTTTTGCAATTTTTTTAAGGCTATTTCCCATGCGTACTGCTCCTCAAATAAATACTTCAATTAGTATAATACCAATATTGCACGAATCGAAATTTGAACAATGAATATCATAATATTTGTTTTGCGAACAATGAACCCAAAATCTCCTATTTCTCTAGGCGAGAAACTTGCTCTTGCAAATCAGCTAACACTTTTCGCAATTTCCTATCTGAAATGTCACGTAGCTCTAAGTCATGCAAACGCGATTCTTTTTCTTCAATAGTTAAATCATCAATATCATTCACCGTATCCTTGGTGACTCTATCTCGTTTTTGTAACGCTTCAAAACCTGAAGCAATCGCGCGTGTAATAACAAGAAAACCAGTGTGACCAATCATCTGATGTTCTGGACGAACCGCTAATCCCTGAACTTTCCAATTGCGTTCTAATGTTTCTTGTATTTCAGGCTCAGTCCATTGTCTTGAATCGCGTAATGCCTCTGCTACACGACTTAGTTGTGTTGTTGTCGTAACATACATGACAAGAACTCCGCCGGGGGCAATAACACGATAAGCCTGTTCAAGACGATTCCACGGATCGAGCATATCCAGCATAATTCTGTCAAAGCTATGTTCTTCAAGTGTTTGTGCCACACTATCGAAATCACCAACTTTAACATTCCACCAGCTTGGCATTGAACCATAATAAACGTGAGCGTTCGCCTGTGCTACGCGAGCAAACTCTGGGCGAAGTTCAATTGTTGTCACACTACCCTGCTCGCCTACAGCATCAAGCAGGTTAAGACTCATAGCCCCTGAACCAGCACCAGATTCTAAAATATTCATACCCTTGCGAATATCACCTAATTGAATTACTTGTGCAATATCTTTTGGATACATTATCTGAGCGCCACGAGGCATCGAAAGCACGTAATCGCACATTCGCGGACGCATTACCACATATTCCCAACCACCGATAGCGCGAGCTGATTTCCACGGCTTGTTTTTATCTCTTTCAGGATGTACGGAATTGATTTGAGCTTCGCGCTTGGCATGTTTAGTAACAACCACAATTCCTTCAGTATTGCCAATAATTTCATCGTGAAGAATAATTCCATGCTCAGTTTGTGTCACACCACCAACATGCAACTGGTCACTAATATGTTTGCCACGACGATCACTAAACTGA
>JAUMUB010000163.1 GCA_030530905.1 Bifidobacteriaceae bacterium
ATCTAATATTTTGAAAAGCTCATGCACGAAATACATTAATCACCATTATAGATAACCGATTATTAATGTATATAAAAATATACTTATAAATCTTAAGTAAGTATTAAAACTACAGAAATCTATAACACATTGTGCAACACAATCAATAACAATTACTCATTGTTATTATTACATGTGGTTAATGTTATGTCAGATTTGTAGGTGATAAAAAGGCGGTAACCGTAATTAGATTACCGCCAAATAATATTATTTATTAAAATACTCTTCAACTGCTTGTGTTAACTCATTAACTTTATCGATAATACGATAACAGCCGTGTTCTTTAAGCTCTCCTGGTTCAGCATATCCCCAACCACAGCCTAAACAGTCTAAACCACAAGCTTTTGCACCGTCAGCGTCAGTCCAACGATCCCCTACCATTAAGGCACGATCACCGTTATCAGCATCAAAATTGATGTTCTCAAAAGCATAGCGGATAACAAGATCTTTAGTTAAACGAGAATTATCTTTACTAGCACCATAAATACCATCAACAAGAGTATCAATACCAAAATGCTCGCATACAGGAACAGCTTGATACTCAGGTTTACAAGTAGCAATTGCTAAGAAATAACCACGCTTACGCAATTCTTTCAACTGTTCAGGAATACCAGAAAAAACGCTATTATATAAGCCACCAGTCACTTTTTGACCAGGATTATTAGGATCATCAAAAACAGCTTCTTCAGTGTAATAATGACGATAGCGAGCTACACCTTCATCAAGCTTATCAGCTGGAAAATTATTACGTTTCATTGAGTCAATAATTGCTGGACCAATAAAGCGTTGCAACTCGTCATCACTAGGAATTGGCACATTAAAATCTTCAAAAGTCTTGCAAACGGAAGCAATAATACCTGGTGCAGACTCAGTTAAAGTGCCATCTAAATCGAGTAAAACAACTTTTCTAGCCATATTAAGTAATCCTTACGTGTTTTTATTCGTAATCAGGAATCCAGCCCTCACGATGCATTTCTAAACGCTTATCAAGAAGTTCTTTCAACTCCTCTTCGCTACGGCGTTCTAATAACATATCCCAGTGTGTACGAGTTGGTTTGATAATCTCATGCGTTTCAGGATCTTCTAAACCATCCATTTTTGCAGTTAAGCCACAATGACACTCCCAAGTCTCAGGAATATCAGCTTCATCAGCAAAAGGAACAAGCGTACGATGACCACGTGCGCAAACATATGGAATATCATTACGAGCAGCAAAATCGACATTCTCATCAGATTCTAACGACTTTGCACCAATACTCATACCACGTAAACTACGTTCAGCCATTCTGCCTCCTTATAACCTCTTACAAACTTACATACCCGCTCGGACGTGATTACACAGCATTATATCTAATCACACCACGATTAATTAAATGTTCAGCCTCTTTAGCAATATGCGCAATATGCTGATGATCTCCTAAAAATGGTTCAACATCACTTAATTGACGAAGCATATCAGATAATCGTTTCATATTACGAACAAAATCGCCGCCGGTGAGATCAGAATTTCTCAGTATTTGCGAAAGCTGAGCACCATTAGCCCAAGAATACACAGTATCAACCATAGAAACGTTGATATTGCCAAGATCTTCTAATTCAAAATCCTCACGCATAATATTAATCTGCGCATGAATACGACGCATATCACGACAAATAGAAGCAACTCTTCCATCCGCACCACCAGGATATGATCGAGGCTCCCCAGTACTCCCCCTGCGTTCCTCAATTACTAGCGCGCTCATAATACAAGCAAGTTCAACAGGAGCAATATCGTCAAGCAAACCTGAAAAAATAGTTTGTGCAAGAGTTACATCATACTCATTAAACAGTCGGCGTAATAATTCACCACGTTCAGTCACCACATATGTATGATGTTCATCGTCCTGACGTAAATAGTCTAATGAGGACAATAATTGACAAATACTGTCAAAATCACGTGCAACCAAGCCAGTACGCGATTCATAGCGATGTTCTAAACGATTAAGCTTCTTATATTCTCTCGTCCACTGATGACCCCACATATTATGCTGAGCGATATCGGGGCAAGCTTTACAAGGGTGATTATGCTCTAATTCACGCAATGCACGAATTTTTAAATCCAACTGAGCATACTCACGTTTACGCTCTTGAGGATTAGCAAAAATACGATGTTTAAGACGCTTACGCTCATTCTTTTGCAAATCACTTAACTGCATACGAATTTTAAGCAATTCAACAAAATCACCTAACTCGCATTTCATACCTTTTTCATAATTTTTCACCGTTTGGCGAAGCACTTCTATTTGCTTCTTTAACTCAACTGCAGAAGCATTAACTTCCCACTGAGCAAACGAATGATCAAGAGTATCTCGTGCCGTCTTATAATCGCTAGCATGTAGCAAATTAACAGCCATGTTGAACGTCGGCT
>JAUMUB010000164.1 GCA_030530905.1 Bifidobacteriaceae bacterium
AAGTATGTTAACAACATGCTCTAGGGTTAGTTGCTTATCCCACGTCATATAAACACTTCCTTTTGCGCTAATAGTAGCGTTACATAAACTGCGTAATACTGTTGAAATTATACAAAAAGCCTCGCATAAAGCGAGGCTTAATAAGCATTATGCTTTAAGCATTTGGCCTTTTGCCATGATTTGCTGCTTTTTTACGGCGTGCCTTACGCTTACGTCCACGCATACCCATAATGGACTCCTTTACTAAAGAATTTACAACCTACGGGATTATCTCACATTGATAAGACAGTTTCCCTGTGCTTGTACTACTTTATGATATGGTGTATATTTTTTACCCCAAATTCAGGTAGCGTATGTCGCGCACTGTTATTCGCAGAATTTTCTCAATGCACAAGCTAGTTTTTGTCTTTTACTACACGGATGAAAAAGTTAGTGCAAGTGGTCTCCTGAGGGTGTAGCACTGTGAGATACTTTCCTGAATTAAACGCATTTCCATAAGCGGTCATAGGCTCAACTGCAACGCCTGCAGGGTGTGCGTGCTCAGGAAAACCCGTAGCAGAGCATACTTGAAAAGATTTAATGCTATTATCTCCACCCACTTCAACTTCCATACCATCAGGGCGGGTAAAAGTTGCGGTGGTGTTACCTGAAGCATCATATTCTAAATCAATCCACGCATCGTCAAATGGCTGATCTACGAGTAGTGGGTGATTGCGTAAATCGTATTTTGTGTTCTCTACGCTACACGTTTCACCAGTAGGAATCAGCATATCGTCAACAATCACATGCGTATTTGCTGGAATTGTTAAACGGCACTGCGCATTATGCTCGTCAATCTCATCACCTTTACCATGCAACCCGTTAGCAAGCCATGGGTGAATTGCAACAGCATATGGAGCGTTCACTGAATCGTTATTCGTAGCGGATACTTGTATGTGCAGTCCATCATCTGATAGAAGATATGTGGCTTGTACGCTGATATCAAAAGGGTAACCATTTAAAAATGGCATTCTCCAACTCAACGTAACACTTTGTGGGTTATGCTCCACTAAATGCCAATACGATTTATTTCCAAAACCATGTAATGCGGTTTTACGGTCATGCTCGTCCATAGGAAGCGTGTATGTGACGTTTTCAAAAGTGTATGTAGCATTTTGAATACGACCAGGAAATGGCACAAGTATCTGACCTTCGCAACAATAGATTGGATCGTTTTGTCCTAAAGACACAATCACATCTTCATTCTTGTATGTAAATTTACGTAAAGCAGCGCCAAACTCTGTAATAATTGCTGAGTAGTCGCTAAATGTAATTTCGTATTGTTGCCCCGTTCTAGCAGTCATATTCTCACTCCCATAGTGAAATCGTTTTGTTTAATACGCAAACATTGCGTGAATAATATTTATAATACAACGAAAAACCTACTATTGGTATTTATATGATGTACTATGTAATAGCGTTACATAATCAATTAAAAGGAAATGCATGACAACTGATAAAGCAAAGCGTATAATTCTCGCTGATCCACGTGGCTTTTGTGCTGGAGTTGATCGTGCAATTCTTGTGGTTGAAACTATTTTAAAAACTTCTAGCACTGCTCATAGTGAGCATGGTTTACCGCCAGTGTATGTGCGAAAAGAAATTGTTCATAATAAGTATGTAGTTCATGATCTTTCACAGCGAGGCGCAAAGTTTGTTAACAGTTTAGATGAAGTTCCAGATGAGGCAGCCACATATCAGATTCCTGTGGTGTTCTCAGCACATGGCGTTTCTCCACACGTTCAAGAAGTTGCGCAACAGCGCGGCCTATACGTTATTGATGCAACATGCCCGTTAGTGAGTAAAGTACATCGAGAAGTATTGCGCTTTGTTCGTGACGGTTATGAAATTATTTATATCGGTCATCGCGGTCATGATGAAGCGGTCGGTGTTATTGGTGAAGCGCCAGATCATGTTTATCTTGTAGATAATGTTCATGATGTTGAGCAATTAGATTTTGATCCTCAAGTAAAACTTGTGCTGCTTACACAAACAACTTTAAGTATTGATGAAACAGCAGCAGTATCGCAAGCGTTGCATACTAAGTTCCCGTGGATTGAAGAGCCACCAAGCTCTGATATATGCTACGCTACACAAAACAGGCAGAATGCTGTCAAACTTGTTGCGCAGCAATCTGATTGCGTGGTTATTGTTGGCTCTGCAAACTCATCAAATTCTGTGCGATTAGTTGAGGTTGCACAAGATGAGCTTGGCAATCGGGGCAGAGCATATCGTGTAGATAGTGCTGATGAGTTAGAGGACTCATGGTTTGAGAATATGAATACCGTTGGTATTTCTTCTGGTGCTTCTGTTCCAGATGAGTTGGTAAATGGTGTAGTGCAATATTTGCAAGAAAAAGATTA
>JAUMUB010000165.1 GCA_030530905.1 Bifidobacteriaceae bacterium
ATACAAAGCAAGCATTCCCATGTTTTGAGCCCAAAGATTATAATTAATTGCACCCACATTATCTGAAGCGTCAATACCAAACGCATTATTCACACTCGAGATATACCACCATGCTGGAAGCACTTTTCCAATCGTTGTAAACAATGACGGCATCATACTTTGAGAAATCCACACACCACAAATAAACGCACTAATAAGTGAGTACATGTTCGCAATCACGCTAGCTGCCTTTTGTTTAATATTAAACTGCACTAACAGCATTGCAAAAGATACAGTACTTACCGTGAAAACGAGTGCTGAAATTGTTGCAATTATAAACGAATTCCATGAAATATGGTCAAAACTGTTGTAAATGGAATAGCTCATATACGCCGCAGCAATTACGTTAGCAGCGCAACCAATTAATCCTATAACACCTGCCACACACCATAATTGAATGTATCGCGATTGATATCGAATAGGACTGACAAGAATGCGTCGCTTCACTTCAATGCGGTTAAAATTACTCATTACTGTAATAATCAGTATTATAAGAACAAATAAGAGCGGATAAGTTCCATTGATAAAACTTGTTTTAACCATTGAGTTTTCAACAGTTAAACCTGGGCTCTTATTTTTCTTAGTAGCAACTACAACAGTTTTATCGTTGTTACCACTTTGCAATACTGCGCTTACATTTTGAGCAACAGTATTATTCTCATTACCAATCAACTGCATACGCAATGACGATAAATAACCCTGCACTTGCATTTGCACCAAATACGATGAGCCTGAACTCAAATTAGCAAACTCAACTTTTGGAGCATTAGTACCATTCTTTGCAGCAGTGACAAAATCATTACTAAAACCCTGAGGAATGATAATAATTGTGCTGACCTGATTGGTAATTAAAGCCTGTTGCATACTCTGCTTATCGTCATGAACGCTAACCAAAGTATTAGACTTCTTCAACGTGGTTTGCAAACCCTCAACAACTTTTCTATCCGCTCCAGTATCACGGTTAACAATTGCGACATTAACCTTGTCAGAGGCTAAAGCATCTGCCGTACTCGTGGTTGAAGTGTTAACCGTACTCATCACATTTGTATATGCAATGCCGAGCATAACCGCCATAATAACAAGATAAATAATATTAGTGCTCTTATAACGTTTTGCAATAGTAAGACCAGCTTTAAATGTGTTCATAGCGATCACTCCTCATAATAATGAGTGAAATGCCTGTGCAAATCACGGACATGATTATGCAAACAAAAGCTGTATGCATAAAAGGCGTTACATTGTCATATACAAGCAAATCAGTAAACATTTGACCTGCCTGCTTCACAGGATTGATCAACGAGAAAATTGGCATATTGTTATCAATCCAATCAGATATAGACATAGAACCTTGTAAACCTGCAAAGAATGAGCAAATCATAGTGAAACCAACTGATAAGCCAACCTTCGCACCCGATGAAAGTTTCGGAATAATGCTAATAAGCAATCCTAAACTCTGCGCTAATAATGCAGCAATTGCGAGCGCAAGTAGCACGAACGCATCTCTTCCTGCCATATCGATATCCACAACGTACCTGATGAATAGGTAGACGATAAACAGCGTAACCATGGATACGATCCAAGAACTGAGAATTACGGTAAATACTTTTTGACTGCGAGTTAGTGGTGACATGGTCACACGAGCGCCGTATGTACTTGCATCAGGCTGCACGTTTGCATACGTTCCTAATACGATTGTCATTCCTAAGACTGCCATCATGCCGATAAGAACAAACATGTATCTTGCAAGGTCTGGATTTTTCTTAACTCTAAGCATGTTAACTGTGCTTGTGTAATCAATACTGCTCACACCCATGAGTTTTTCCATGTACTTTGTATCAGCAAGTTTACTTGGATTGTTCTCCATGAGATTTTTTATGGTATTAGTAATAATGCCAACATTTTGATTGTATTGGTTGATCACGCTTCTCAATGTGGTGAGTGTCCAATATTTCGAAGAACGTTGTGAATCGTTTGCCATCTGCTGGGCAACTGTATCAGTTATGCCGATTGACATTTTGCCATCATTGTTTACTTCAATGTACGCTGCTGCTTTGTTGTTATCTATTTTTTTCACTGCCTCATCAACAGTTGCAACGTAGTTTATTTCAACAAAATTCTTTTTCTTGTTTAACGAGTCCACAAATTTAGTAGCACTTAGCGAATTCTTCCAAGAGCTATTTTGTACTGCTACTATTTTCTGCGATGATATAGTAGCGCTACTAGCAATTCCACTAAAAATACCGTTTAATAATAAAACCATAATAAGCGGATACGCAATCATCCAAAATAATAATTGTGGGGATCTAAAAGACGAT
>JAUMUB010000166.1 GCA_030530905.1 Bifidobacteriaceae bacterium
TACATAACAAAAGAGCAGCCATTTTAGACTGCTCTTTTTATTTACGAAAATTACGCATATACAACGCGATTATTTTCGCATTAACGATTAATCACTCATTTCGTTGTAAATGCGAAGGCACTCTGGGCATACAGGATAATCATCAGGATTGCGATCATACTGAGGAACCCACACCTTACCGCACAACGCAACAACTGGACGTCCTGTGATACGGGACTCTAACATGCGATCTGCAGACACATAATGGGAAAATCTATCTGAATCACCATTATCAGTGAGTTCAGGATTCTCTTGTGTTTGAGTTCTTTCTAACACAGACGTGTTGGTTGAAGTACTTTTTTCTTGTTCTAAATCAGCCATTTACGCCTCCTCACCTAATAGAAATACTACACCTTAGTATAACCTCAACCCAGCAAAATTGTATTTGACTTGCTAAGGCGTTACCATAATTTTATGACTATTGCAGTATGCCCTGGCTCTTATGACCCCGTTACAGCCGGACATTTAGACGTTATTGAGAGAAGTGCGCGATTTTTCGCTGAAGTTCATGTAGTTGTTGCTATGAACTCGGCAAAAACTCCAATGTTCAGTGCCGAACAGCGAGTGGACATGATCCGTACTGCTCTAAAAAAAGACGGGTACACCAATGTTATCGTTTCTTCAACCACAGGTTTAATAACAGACTATTGTAAAAAAGTTAATGCCTCTGTCATTGTTAAAGGCTTACGTCAAAACGGCGACTATGAGGCAGAACTTGGCATGGCATTAGTTAACCGCAAGCTTGCTAATGTAGAAACAATATTTTTACCTGCAGACCCTATACTAGAACACATATCAAGTTCTATTGTAAAGGATGTAGCACGCCATGGCGGCGATATCACAGGAATGGTTCCGGATAGTGTCGCACCGATTTTAATACAAACCTTGCAGTCAGAGTAAATATTTCTGAAGGGATTTAATCATGTACGAAGATGACTCCACCTACTCCGATAATACGATTCCACAGGATCATGTACCGGAGATATCTGATCTCGATCAGCATCTAGTTGATCAGAACATCGAAAACAATGAAAACAGCGATGATCAGCATGATGACAATATTTTCTCAAATAACAACTTACCTGATTTCCGCAATATTGACTCAAACTCTGACAAAGATACACTTTCAGAAGAAGACAAGAAAAGCCGTGATGAATTCACCACAGTATACGATATTATCGATGACTTATCTGAGTTAATTGCTGAATCCCGTAGTGGATTTTTTACCAGCGGTGTTGTTCGCGTAAACCGTGATGAATATATTGATAAAATCAATCTGCTTAAATCCGAATTACCGGTGCAGTTAGAACGCGCTTCTGCTTTAATGCGTGAGGCTGAACGTCGTCTTGACAACGCTCAAACTCAAGCAAATTCAATTATTTCTTCAGCGCAAAGTCGTGCAAATGATATTATTCAAGAAGCTCAAAATCAGGCTGATTTCCTAGCAGGACAGGAACATGTTGCACAATTAGCACGCGAAAAAGCACATGCTATTCTCGATAAAGCTCAAGAAAAGTCTGATTATTTAACCCAAGGCGCTGATAAGTATTGCCTTGAAATGATGCAATCCCTGCAAACACAAATCGATAAAATGAGCACGAATGTTACTTCAGGCATTCAGGTAATTAAATCCCGTCAATCAAAATTAAATACTGAAGTACCTCAGCTCACCGAGCAGGATTATCCGGAGGACTAAATGACCCATAAAACATCACACAACTCACCATGGCTACTGCCAATCGCTCAAGTATCTTCACGTACAGGGCAAAATAGTGATGTTGACGTTACTATGCCAGCTCCAGAAGGTATTGGTGACGAGTTTGTTGGAGTTAGCCAAGGCGAAGAAATCCATGTTCAAGGGCAATTCTACTCCATTCTCGATGGACTTATTTTTACTGGAACTTTACACGCACCTGTTCATGCAGAATGTACTCGTTGTTTGAAAAAAATTAACACCATATACGATGTTAATTTCAACGCATTCTTCCCTTACGATAGCGAAAAATCAAAGAAAAAAGACGAGAATATTTTTGGCGAAGAAGAAGATTCACAAGACGTGTATCCATTAGAAGACCATAGCGCTTTTGTGGATATTGAGAATTTAATTCGCGATAATTTAGTTACCGCAGTTCCATTACAACCGTTATGCAAGGAAGATTGTTTGGGCTTATGTTCACAATGCGGTATTAACTTAAATGATGAGCCAGATCATTATCATGATGTAGTTGATAATCGCTTCGCTTCGCTTCAAGCTTTAAAAGAACAATTAGAAAATAAAAGCAATTAAGTTAACTGT
>JAUMUB010000167.1 GCA_030530905.1 Bifidobacteriaceae bacterium
TGTTATCAGCAGAAGTCTCTGAAGTGGTAGTTGTATCTTCAGAACCAGATGAAGGACTGGTTTCTGTAGTAGTAGTTTCTGCAGTAGGTGTAGTCTCTGCAGGAGTGGTTGCTGTATCATCAGCTAAAGCCGGAGTAGCAACGCTAGAAAGAAGCATTGCAACAACACCAGCAGCTGCCACACGAATAAGCTTATTATTAGCCATAATCTTTTCTCTCTTTCGCAATAATGTGCACCCAATAAATATAGGAACACAAGAAAAACGCTACCCCCCCCCGCGACAACTTTTATATAAAATTTTATAAAAAATATATTTTTATATTTAAGAGATTTATAAAAAAATGGCCTCCACTTAAACAAGCAGAAGCCACTTTAATAATAAGCTAATTTTCTTAATTAGTTATTTGAACCTACAGTGTGTACGTAAATAGAATCTGTACGACCTGGTTCAGTTTCACCCTGAGCGCTGCTGAGAACAACAATCTTATCGCCATTCTCTACCTTACCCTGCTCAAGAAGTACCTTATCAGTGAAGTTCATTAAGTCTTCACGAGACATATTATGATAATCCTGATCGAGCAAAACAGCCTCAGTACCCCAGCTCAAAGCTAACCAATGGAAGGTGTGCTCACTTGTGGTTAAACCATAAATTGGAGCTACTGGACGTTCACGAGATACGCGATGTACAGTGTGACCAGTCTGAGTGTAAGCAACAATTGCCTTAGCGTTAAGCTTATCTGCTAAGTCAACAGCTGCAGAGGAAACTGCGCCAGTGCTGGACATATCGAGATTTGCAATTGTTGGGATACGATCATAACCGTGTTCGGTTGCATAACCAGAAATACGGCTCATGGTGTTAACAGTAACTGCAGGATATGCACCAACAGCAGTTTCGTTTGAAGTCATGGTTGCGTCAGCACCGTCGAGAACAGCGTTAGCGCAGTCAGAAGCTTCTGCACGAGTTGGTACTGGGGAGTTGACCATAGAACCAAGAACTTCGGTTGCAACAATAACTGGCTTAGCATACTTACGTGCAAGCTCAATACAACGCTTGGTTACGAGTGGAACCTCTTCGAATGGCATTTCAACAGCCATATCACCACGAGCTACCATAATACCGTCAAAAGTCTTAACAATCTCTTCAAGGTTTTCAACAGCCTGTGGTTTCTCGATCTTTGCAACGATAGGAATACGACGTCCTTCTTCGTCCATGATCTCATGTGCACGATCAATATCAGAAGCGAAACGCACGAAAGACATTGCGATGATATCAGCACCAGTCTGAATAGCCCAACGCAAATCAGCCTCATCCTTCTCAGTTAATGCTGGAAGTGAAACTGCAACGCCTGGCAAATTAATACCCTTGTGGCTTGAAACAGGGCCTGCAACAACAACCTTAGTGTGTACATTATTGCCCTCAACCTTGGTTACTTCGAGACGAACCTTACCATCGTCAATTAAGATTGGATCTCCAGGATGGCAATCCCCTGGTAAACCTTTAAAAGTAGTTGAAGTGATGTGCTCATCGCCTTCAATATCATCTGTGGTAATAACAAATTCTTGACCCACGGTGAGTTGTACTTTATCCTCACCTTCTGCGTTCTTCTTAAACCAACCGCAGCGAATCTTTGGACCTTGCAAATCAACTAATGCTGCAACGTTACGACCAGTTTCTTTTGAAGCCTTACGAACATTGTTGTAAACATTAAGATGATCTTCAGGAGTACCATGTGAACGGTTAAGACGAGCTACATCCATACCTGCTTCAACAAGAGTGAGAAGATTCTCGTACTTTTCGGTTGCTGGACCAATTGTATCTACAATCTTGGCTTTACGCATTATGCCTGCCTATTCTGAATTTGACTATTATTTTCATTGGATAAAACCAATCCTCGAAATAGTTTACTCGGAGCTAGCTATAAACAACAGTATTTATATGCCGCGTGTTGTATAAAACTCGCAGAGTTTAATCTATTTTTGCGCTTCTGTTATCGCTCTCAACTCTTTTTTCAAGTCGCGAATTTCATCACGCAGTCTTGCAGCAAGCTCAAATTGCAACTGTTCTGCAGCCACATGCATTTGGTCGCTGAGCTGTTTAATAAGATCGGCAACTTGCTGAGCTGGAAGTTCTTTAATATCCTCATGCGTGGAGTCAATATTATAAGGATCAATTGCAGGAACACCCATATGACTATTCCCTGCTTTTCCAGCATTACGATACCCACCTTCAAGAAGTGTTTGTGTGTCAACATCCTCTTTAGTAATCATGTCGTTAACATCACTAATCTTCTTAATCAAAGGCTGTGGGTCGATCCCATGCTTCTTATTATA
>JAUMUB010000168.1 GCA_030530905.1 Bifidobacteriaceae bacterium
ACAGTATTGATCTAACACAGGTGCAATAACAAAATCACGAATAAGCGGTGCTAATTCCTCACGATTAATATTATCATCATGCTGAGTTGAAATAACTATAGTATCAATCTCAACTGCCTGACCCTCATTATAACGAATAGTGACCTGAGTTTTACCATCAGGACGTAGATGAGGAATAATATTATCCTTACGAACTTGTGTTAGCCTAAAAGATAACGCGTGCGCTAATTGGATTGGCAACGGCATAAGTTCTGGGGTTTCATCACTTGCATAGCCAAACATAATCCCCTGATCGCCAGCGCCAACAGTATCTAACACATCCTGCGCAATATTTCGGCGATCGACTCCCTGATTAATTTCACTACTCTGCTCATGAACATACACTTCAATAGCTTTATCATCTAAGGCAAATCCGAGGCTGTGCTCCGTATATCCTATGCTTTGCACAACTTCGCGCACAATTGCTGGAATATCACACTTTGCTGTGCTACCAATCTCACCAAATACGATAATTTTATTGGGAAAGGCACAAGTTTCTACTGCCACATGAGCGTTAGGATCTTGACTTAAATATGCATCGAGAACTGCATCAGATATTTGATCGCACAATTTATCAGGATGTCCTTGAGTTACTGATTCTGATGTTATAAAACGATCAACCATGATGCTCCCTATTATTACATTATTCTTAGCGTCTTTACTTATTAAAAAACTAACTATAACAAATACCCAATATCGCTGTGTTTAAAAATAAAAAAAGCCGGCATTGCGCCGGCTATAGAACATGCAAGGTTTAGTTACCTTCGCTTAAATCATCCTCACCTAGAGTTTCTTCAAGTAAACCCTCGTTAATTTCACGAAAAGCAATTGATAATGGCTTTTCCTGATTACGATATTCCACAAGAGGGCCAACATTTTGAAGTAAACCCTCATTTAACTGAGTAAAATATGAGTTAATCTGACGTGCTCGCTTAGCAGCAAATAATGCTAAAGCATATTTTGACTCAGAATGTTCCATTAAGTCATCAATTGGTGGCTTTGCAAGACCACTAGGATTTGGCTCAGTACCAAGTGCCATATTTTATCCTCAAATCTACCAGAATACAATGTTTGCAACTGGCCTATTATAACGCATGAGCAAGATTTAAACAAATCACGCAGCTACTTGGCGTTCGAAAAAACACATAAAAGTATCCATACTGTGAAAGTCAAATATGCATTTTAGCTCTCATGGTATTGAATAGAGTGTATGAATCAAATGAGATCAGCAAAATTAATGAATGACCGTGTTTTCGCTGGCGCACGCGCACTATTTCGCGCAGCAGGCGTTGATGCTAAAGATTTTGGTAAACCAATTGTCGCGATAGCCAATTCTTTTGACGAATTCGTTCCAGGACATGTGCATTTAAACCAAGTCGGCCGTCTTGTATCACAGGCCGTAAAAGAAGCTGGTGGCATACCTCGCGAATTCAACACTATTGCGGTGGACGATGGCATTGCTATGGGTCATACAGGTATGCTGTACTCATTACCTAGCCGAGATATTATTGCTGATGCTGTCGAATACTCCGTTAATGCACATTGCGCAGATGCGCTCGTATGTATTTCAAACTGCGATAAAATCACCCCAGGTATGCTTATGGCAGCTCTGCGTCTTAATATTCCAACAATTTTCGTCTCAGGCGGGCCAATGGAAGCTGGAACTACAGTACTTCCTGACGGAACAGTTAAGAAAAACACTGATTTAATCGATGTTATGTATGCTACTGCTGACGATTCAGTGAACGATGAAGAACTCCTCGCTTACGAACAAAGCGTGTGCCCTACTTGCGGTTCTTGTGCTGGCATGTTTACCGCTAACTCTATGAACTGTTTAACAGAGGCGATGGGTTTAGCACTTCCTGGAAATGGTACCACTCTTGCATCTCATGTGTATCGTAAACAATTGTTTGATCGTGCAGGTCGCATGATTGTTCAGTTAGCTCACCGCTATTATGATGAAGATGATGATAGCGTTCTTCCACGTAGTATCGCAACTAAAAAAGCGTTTGAGAACGCTATGACTATGGACGTTGCCATGGGTGGCTCCACAAACACTGTCCTACACATTCTCGCTGCAGCGCAATCTGCTGATGTTGACTTCACTTTAGACGATATTGAACGCATTTCTCACACAGTTCCTTGCATTTGTAAGGCTGCACCAAGTGGCCCTTGGGAGATTTCAGACGTTCACCGCGCTGGAGGTATTTGCGGTATTTTAGGCGAACTGGA
>JAUMUB010000169.1 GCA_030530905.1 Bifidobacteriaceae bacterium
AGATTCTTTCCAAAACACCTTCAGACACATTGGAAGATACTTCAGGTTATTATTATGGTGTTAAGAATGTTTTGAAAGATGTTCATGCTCTTATTATTGTTAACAATGTAGCTAAGGATACTCAAACAGTGAAAAACATGGGGTATGAGGCTTCTTCTCCTACATACACTGTTGATGACGGAACCTCAGAACAATTATCAACTACTTCTACAATACTTACGAAGTCTGATTATGATGCATTACCAGCAAGGTAGAAAAATGTAAGTGATTATATGAAGTTTAAGATTGACGTGTTATTTGCTACGCAAGGTCTTGCTAGTAAGATTGTGTGTTGATGTACAAGATGATAAGTTTACTTCTAGTGCTGCCGCTCGCTGTTGGTGTCGTGCGTGAAACGCCGTAAGAAGTAAACGTGCGGTTAGCGTAGAGCGCGTAATGTTTATGAGGGGTTTATTGGGGGGGGGTAGTCTCAAGAACCCCTCTTTTGTTTGTTGGAAAGCTTTTAATGACTGTTGAAACTCCTACCGTCCGCGCATATTATGTCATGCATAATCAAACATAATCAATTGAGAAGTAAGTTTTTGAATGTAATATAGTATGTAGTAATAGTTCCGTATCAATGACGATATGAAGTGAGTTTATGATGTCTGCTATTGAAAATCCTGTAATAGTATCTTTTAATATTGCAAATTTAAGAAATGAGAATATTAGTGTAATTACAAGAAGAGCATTGCAAAAACATAAATTTGGCATAAGCAATGCTGGTTGTGTTATTCACTTTGAATCTAGCGCATTAAATCGCATACAAGTTATGTATGATACTCACGTACTACGTATTACAGCTCCGTCAATTAGCTTGTATTATCGCGCTTTAAATCTTGCGTTAGAGAATGTTCAGAAAAACAAGTTAAAGCCTTTCCGCTTTGAGGAAGAGTGCAAGTTTGAACATATTGGCATGATGTTAGATTGTTCCCGAAATGGTGTTCCAACAGTCGCTACAATTTGTGAAAAAATAGAATTATGCTCGCGTCTGGGATATACCTACGTGTACTTGTATATTGAAGATTTGTTTGAAGTGCCAGAATATCCGTATTTCGGAGCAATGCGCGGAAGATACAGTAAATCTGAGCTTAAACAAATAGATGATTTTGGTTTGCAATATGGTATTGAGGTTATTCCTGCAATTCAAACATTAGCGCATATGCGTACTTTTTTGCGTTGGCACAGTTCAATCCCATTAAGAGATACAGACGATATTTTATTAGTAAATAGTGAAAAAACTTTAGCTTTTTTGAAAAGTATAATTTCGGAAGTTAGTTCTGCATTTCATAGCAATAATATTCATATTGGCATGGATGAGGCGCATTATTTAGGAGCAGGAGCGTATTTACAACAGCATGGTTTCACCGATAAACAAGTTTTAATGCAACAACATTTAAAAGACGTGCTCAATATTTGTGAGAGTTTAGGATTGCGTGCATCAATGTGGAGTGACATGTTTTTTAGAGTTGATTCGCCAACGGGGGATTATTATGATGTTCCTGCTGATACGACTCTCAAGTTTGCAGGCAATGAATTATTTAATTCGGTAGATTTAGTGTATTGGGATTATTACAAGCATAATCAGAATGATTATGACAAGAATATTGAGTTGCATCGTCAGCTTACTGATAATATTATTTTCGCGTCAGGTGGTTGGACGTGGAATGGTGTTACTCCGAATTATGCAAAGGCAAAAACGACAATTCGTGAGGGTTTGAAAAGTTGCGAAGCTCAGCATATCAATAATGTCTGCTGTACATTCTGGTTTGATAATGGTATGGAAACTCCAGTGCAGATGATTGATTATATGCTGATTTATTTTGCACAAGAGTGTTTTGTTACGCAATATTCTACGCAGTCTCTTACTCAAGAAATTACACGTTATTCGGAGCGAGATTGGATGCTTATTGATGCGTTGGACTATGTTCCTGGGACTTTGAAAGATAATGAGAGTGCTGATAATCCTTCAAAATGTTTGCTGTATCAGGATGTGCTAGTTGGATTATTTGATAATCAATCACCGCGTATGGCGGAGCTTGCACAATATTACAACAATTTATACGAGAAACTGCAAGCTGTGATAAAAGATGATTCTGCGTTTGATTCCGTATTTACGTATTATGCGAAACTTGCACATGTTTTGTCTCTTAAAACAAATCTTGGTGTTGAAATCAGAGAAGCATATATGGCGAATAATTATGATTC
>JAUMUB010000170.1 GCA_030530905.1 Bifidobacteriaceae bacterium
TCGCTAGAGATGCAACATACTTTAGGCGATTTTGCAGATAAACTTCCTATGAATATTCAATATTCACAATCCGGTTTAATCTTCATCGTTGTAACTTGCGTATTGTGCATGATTCTCAAATTTATTGCTGTGAAGTTAGCGCAATATACAGGAACTAAGGCAAGTGAACAGGTAAAAATTACTCTTCGTCAACGCTTATATCAGAAAATACTTGATTTAGGGCCATCATATAAGCAGCAGCTGCGCACAGCAGACTTAGTGCAGATTTCAGGTGAAGGTATCGAGCAAGCGCAAACTTTTTATGAATTATTCTTACCACAAGTAATTTATTCGATTATCGCGCCAATTACATTATTCTTTGTGGTTCTTCCAATTAATGCAATATGTGCAACAGTGTTATTAGTGTTGTCGCCAATGGTTTTAGTAATTGTTGGCCTAGTTGCAAAATCTGCGCTAAAAATCTTTAGAAAATATTGGGGCAAATATACAGATATGGGCGCATTATTCTTGGATAATGTGCAAGGCTTGCAAGAACTGCGTAACTTTGATGCAGATGAACGTGCTGCAGAAGAAATGGATGATGTTGCGCAAGAATTTAGAATCATGACTATGCGAGTTCTGCAAATAGAATTGCGCTCGCTTGCGGCAATGGATATCGTATCGTATGTTGGAGCTGCAGCTGGTATTCTTGTAGCAGTATGGCAAATGAGTGCAGGTTTAAATCTTGGTAATGCACTATTTATCGTATTATTAGCTTTGCAATTCTTCTTACCATTTAGACAGTTAGGTTCTTTCTTCCATGTTGCTGCAAATGGTGTTACCGCTTTAAAAAAGATTTACTCAATACTAGATTTGCCAGCAACGCAGCAAGGAGATATTACAATTCCTGCTGATTCTTCTCTTCGTATTGTGCTTAATAACCTCAGTTATTCCTATGACGAGAATTCTACCCATAGTGCTTTTGATGATAAGAGCAAAGAGAATAACCGTGATGAGGTTCAGACAAGCGCTCGTGAAAATAATATGGTTTCCAACATGCCTCCAGCGCCTCCTGCACATTTTATGAAACAAGGTTCAGCTGATAATAGCCAAGTGGTAACTAATGGCGTTCATAATATTTCATTGAATATTGAGCCGAACACAATTACTGCAATTGTTGGCGTAAGTGGTTCAGGTAAAAGCACTCTTGCAAATATTATTAGTGGTTCTATTCAAGGGTATAATGGCTCATGCAAGCTAGAATATTTTGATGGGACAGGTCAGTTAAATACTGTTGAATATGCAGATCTTATGAATGCTTCTCTTGTTCAAAACATTTCTTTTGTTGGCGCACAAAGTCATATATTTAATGGAACTATTCGAGATAATTTGCTTATAGCTAATCCTGATGCAAGGGATGAAGATTTATGGCATGCTTTAGAGCAGGCTCATATTGATCAGTTTGTTCGTGAACTTCCAGAAGGTTTAGATACTCGAATCGTTTCTGGTGGTACTAATCTTTCTGGTGGTCAACGCCAACGTCTTGCAATTGCACGAGTTTTATTGAGAAATAGTAGTGTATACGTTTTTGATGAGGCTACAAGTAGCGTAGATTCTCAAAGTGAAGAGCTTATTATGCGCACTATTCGCGCTCTTGCACAGCGTGCAACAGTAGTAGTTATCAGTCATCGTTTAGCGAATGTTGTTAACGCAAATAATATTATTGTGATGCAAGCTTCTCGAGTTGTAGAGCAAGGCACACATGATGTATTAATGCAGCATAATAGCGTTTATGCACATATGTATCAGACTCAATCAGCTCTTGAAAGCGTAATTGCATCGTCCTCGTCTACAGTTGATGATCAGAGCGCTGATCTTGATTCTGCAACACAATTAGTTCAAGAGTCGCAAGAGCATAGCTCCAAGGATAGTGTTGAGGATGAAAAAGACGTATCTAATAAGTCTTTGCTCCAACGCTTATTGCGCGAAGTATCGCCTTTGTCAAAGTATCTAGTCGGTGCAAGTGTTATCGGTATTATTGGCCATATCACAGCAACATTCATGATTGTATTTGGTGCTGCTGCAGTATTAAGTAGAACCGATTTACTTCCACATCAAAGTATTTCAACCGCAGTGTATGTTGTGCTGTTGTGTATATGTGCTGTTTTGCGTGGTTGCACTCGATATGTAGAACAGTATTTGAACCATAATGTGGCGTTTAGATTATTAGCTTTGCTTCGTGCAAAAGTGTTTGA
>JAUMUB010000171.1 GCA_030530905.1 Bifidobacteriaceae bacterium
GTGAGCTTAGAATCTGATAGTGGAGAACGAAAAAGTATTAATCGATTATCAACAACATTAAACGTGATTTTTGATGTGCTATTAGTATGTTCAGCAGGAATGTATTTAATGAATCTGTATACAATCCTATTTGCGGTATAAAAGAAAATAACTATTTAAAATGAATAATGGTTGAGGTTCTTTAATAAGAATCTCAACCATTATTAATAAGAGTAGTATAAGTTTACTATCGCTTTGTTTGATTATTTTATATTACGCTTTACAAATGCGACATAGTTTACTTGAGTAATAAAATCTTTTCTATTATTTTTTGCAATCACATCTAAAATAACGCCTGTTATAAACAGCAGTAAACCAATAACAATAAGCATTATTGCTCCCATGAATGTAGGGAATCTTGCCACAATACCTGTATGTAAGAAGTCTAATCCTACTGAGACGGTGAAAATAATACCTATTAAAGTGAAAAGGAATGATAAAGTACCAAAAAATGGCATTGGCTTATATTCGCGAATTAAGCGGAAAATAGTTGATAAAACTTTTACACCATCACCAATTGTATTGAGTTTGCTCACAGATCCTTCTGGCCTGTCGCGGTATTGGATTGGCATTTCAAATAATCGCAAATTGTTGTTAAGACTATGAATAGTCATCTCAGTTTCAACTTCAAATCCGCGAGACAAAATAGGGTATGTTTTCACAAAGGTGAATGAGAATGCGCGATATCCTGTCATAATATCGGTAACATTTGCTCCGAAAAGACCATTAATTGAGCCTCTTACCAGACGGTTACCAAAGTTATGAAACGGACGCTTATTCTCCTGGAAATAGGTGGAGCTTAAGCGATCTCCGATAACCATGTCATAGCCTTCAAGAATTTTTTCGACCATTGCAGGTGATGCATCAGCAGGATACGTGTCGTCTCCGTCTGACATGATGTACACATCAGCGTCGATATCCTCGAACATCGCACGAATCACATTGCCTTTGCCTTGGCGAGGTTCTTTACGCACAACAGCATCTTCATCATGTGCAATTTTAGCAGTGTTATCACTTGAATTATTGTCATACACATAAATGGTTGCTTGTGGGAGTGCTTGTTTAAAATCGCGAATTACTTTACCAATTGTGAGTTCTTCGTTATAGCAAGGCAAGAGAACTGCAATTTTTTTATCTTCAAAACTCTTCATAGTCATAAGCTATATCTTATATGGGGATAAAGTCAACTTTTCTTATATATTTCGTACAATTTAAATTATATTTGTATTAAAGAGGAAGAGAACATAGTGTTGCAGCAAATGAAAACATTTCATTTAAAAAAAATCGATAACCGAATTATTTTTATAGCAACTTTATCTTTAGTTATTTCAGTATTATTAGTTAGTGCTTATCCATTCGCTCTTCATCTAGCTTTTAGAGTTCCTCGTAGTTCCGTAACTACTAGTATTCATATTGAGTTAATACGCCTTCTAGTAGCGTACCCATTTGTATATTGTGTTCTTGCATTATTTACTTTTGGAACAAAAACTGTTGGTCAGTGGTTGCATAAATATCGCTGGTATATTGGTGTAACTGTAATCGCATTTGCGGTTATTGCTAACATTAGTGGCTCTTCATTAGGAGCGTGGAACTCTTTCCTTGGTCAGAATGCTCTTCAGGATGTTGTGTATGGAGTGCCTAGAGGTATTCGCTCTGACGAATATATGGTCAACACTACTCTTGCTTTTTCTCAACACTATAATCACTACCAGTTTTGGAATGATTTAGTTGGTAACACTTCATCGAACATGTTTATCATAAAAGATGCTCCTGTTTGGAGTATTGGTGAAATATTCCGCCCATTCCACTGGGGTTACTTGTTATTGGGCAGTACTCGAGGATTAGCTTTTTATTGGTTCGCGCGCCTTGTATTGTTATTCTTAACAAGTTACGAATTCTTCCTTCGCCTAAGTAGCAAAAACCGTGAAATTCCTAATTTTATTGCATTATTAGGGGCAGTATTATTAACTTTTTCACCTTTAATTCAATGGTGGTATGCAGTTAATGGCTTGCCAGAGATGATTATTGCAATATGCGTTTCAGTGATTTGTTTTGAGGAGCTCTTAACTAACAAGTCAATTATTACATCTCTTTTATCTTCTGCAGTAATATTTATTTGCGCTGGAATGTTTATTTTCACGTTGTATCCTGCATGGCAACTTCCGCTTGGATACATTCTATTTG
>JAUMUB010000172.1 GCA_030530905.1 Bifidobacteriaceae bacterium
CGTATCACTTCGTTCATATCGTGGAGGTTTACTACACATTGTGGTTGAGAAAGTGCTGTGCATTGTATGTTGATCCAGTAAACGACGTTCAATACGCGAAAGCGTACGAGATACAACAAGTGCATCAGCTGGACGATCCAAAGGATCTTTTGACAGCATAGACATGACGAATTGTGCGAGCTGGAAATCAACACTATCAGGTAGTGGCGGTACAGGATTGTTCACATGAGCTGCAGCAATATCAACCGGAGTAGCTCCTGTGAATGGACGATGACCGCATAATCCTTCATATGCTACAACGCCTAATGAGTAGATATCTGATTGTGCAGTAGCTTGTTGCCCTTGTGCTTGTTCTGGAGAAATATATTGAGCAGTACCAACAACCATGCCATCTTGAGTGATCTGCTGCTGATTTGACGAATAGGACACGCCAAAATCGGTGATTTTCACTTCTCCATCATTTGAAACCATAATATTTGCTGGTTTCACATCACGATGGATAACTCCATGAGAGTGTGCAATATATAAGCCACGCGCAGTTTGTATGAGAATAGGCAATAACTCTAAACTTGGTAATTCACCCTTTTCACGGTATATATCTGCTAAAGACTTACTTGGAACATATTCCATAATAAGGAATCCGATACCCTCAGATTCGTAGTATTCAAATAATGCAGCGATATTTGGGTGAGCAAGATTAGCAGAGTTATGTGCCTCAGTGCGTAAGCGCAGTAGTTTAGCCTGATCTCCAATGGAATCACTTCGCAATGCTTTAATAGCTACAGGACGTTCTAACTGAATGTCGTAGCCCTTCCAAACTTCGCCCATACCACCTTGTGCAAGGCGTGAATCCAACCGATATCGTCGATGGATAAGTTGTCCTTCAACCAGTTTCATTGTTTGAGATACTCCTCCATCAATTGTTTCATAATTGGTCCTGCCGCGTATGAACCATTTAAACTAGTATTATGCACCACAACAGCAATTGCTATCTTTGGTTCTTGTGCAGGTGCAAAACCAATAACCCATCCATCAATGGAAGAATTATCTACGCCTATCTGTGCTGTACCAGTTTTAGCAGCAACGCTTACGCCTGGAATGGCAAGATTAGTGCTTTCCTTGGTGACAACCGCTTCCATCATTTGCGTGAGTTGCGAAGCAGTGTTACTGCTAAAGGCTTGTGAATATTCTGATGCGCTGGTTGTACTTAACACCGATAAGTCACTTGAACGCACTCGATCCACAAGAGTTGGATTCATTAGCTTACCACCATTCGCAACCGCAGACGCAACCAATGCCATTTGCAGCACTGTAGCTTGCGTATCTCCCTGTCCAATAGATGCAAGTCCTAGTCTATCATCACTCAGTTTATCCGGGAATTTGGAAACAGTACTTTGAATTGTCATACCTGTGGTACTTGTGCCGTCGTATGCGATAGATGAATTAAAGCCAAGCTTTTTTGCCTGTTCTTCAATTGCATCTTGACCTATAGCAATTCCAAGCTGTGCGAAAGCTGTGTTAGAAGAATATGCTAACGCATTTTCTAAGCTAATGGAATTGTTGCTTCCGTTTGCCGCGGCACTTACGTTTGTTAAAACAGTATTCGTGTTTGGCAAAGTGTATGCACTGCCCGCAGGAATTTGTGAGTCAAGAGTATATTTTCCTGATTCTAAAGCTGCTGCAGCAACTACTGTTTTGAAAGTTGAACCTGGTGGATACAGCTCACTAGTAGTTCTGTTAAGCATTGGATTGCCAGAATCATTAATATATGATGAATAAGATTTATTGGAAGCAGTGGTATTATGCACTGCTAAGGTATTTGGATCGTAGCTTGGAGTGCTAACCATTGCCAAAATTCTGCCAGAGGACGGTTCTATTGCAATAATGGCACCGTCTTTATTTTGCATAGCATTATAAGCAGTTTGCTGAAGCTTCGAGTTGATTGAAGTTTCAATTGAAGCGCCTTTATTTTCTGTGCCAGTCAGCACTGATTTAATGCGCTGAAATAGTAATGTATTGCTTTGTCCGCTTAACAAATTATTACGAGAAGCCTCAATGCCGCGATCCGCACGTTGAGAGATTGAAAAATATCCTGTAACTGGAGCATACACATAAGCATTAGGATATGATCGTGCGTATTTAAAAGCATCATTTACTGGATCTGATTTTGCGATAACTACTCCGTCAGAAGTTAAAATACT
>JAUMUB010000173.1 GCA_030530905.1 Bifidobacteriaceae bacterium
ATTTTCATAACCCACCTAGTTTTGTACCCTCAGGCACGCATAAACGAAATTCACGTTCAACGGCTCGTAATAATAATGCAAGTTTACCTGCAAGTTTCGAGCCGAAACGAAGAAGAAAACCGCAATCAGCTCAACCAAATAGCATAAAACCACGCAGTATTGCCCCATCATCTCAGGCGTATCAAAATCGTCTTGCGCAATCTTCTAATCCACGTAGTACAGCAAATAACACTTATGGTCGTTCTAGCAGCAGTATGCGTTCAACTGATCAACACCGCGGAACAAACGCCAGTAGAAGTGCTGCCCAGTCGTTTGAACAGTTTAATGGCAACAACCCTATTCCTGGTGCTGGGGTAAAAAAGAAGAAGCATATTGGTCGCATTATTGCTGCTATCATAGCGATTCTTCTCATTCTTGTTGCAGTGCTTGGTTTTGGCGCATGGCAGTGGGTTAATAATAATCTGCAAAAACAAAATATGGGCGGATCCTCTACTTCTATTAACGGTGAAACATCGTGGCTTCTTGTAGGCTCTGATGAGCGAGAAGAAGGTCAGATTTCATACACTCCAGACCTAGACGGTTTTAGAACCGACACCCTACTCGTTTTAGTTAAGCCAAAGAAAGGCGCTTCTGCTCTTATTTCCATTCCGCGAGACTCACTTGTTACCGTGCAAGGAATTTCTATGAAAATTAATTCTGTTGCAGAAAACTATGGATACAGCGAGCTAGTTAAGCAAGTCAACACTATCACAGGGTTATCTATTAATCATGTTGTAAAAATTAAATTTGCTGGATTAAAAAACATTGTAGATGCTCTTGATGGCGTTGAACTATGCTACGACCAAACAGTTAATGACCCAGAATCTAATCTTAATTGGACTGCAGGTTGCCATGTTGCAAACGGTGACACTGCATTAGCTTTCTCACGAATGAGATACTCTGATGCTAATGGCGATTTCGGTCGTGCTGCACGTCAACGTCAGGTAATTAGCGCAATTATGAAGAAAAGCTTAACTCCAAGCACGTTAACAAATATTTCAATGGTGCAGAAGTTGGCAAAAACTGGTTTAGAAAACCTTGTTGTGGATAACAACACTGATACGGGAGTGCTTATTCAAATGGCGTTAGCATTCAGGGATGCAACCGGTAAATCAGGTATTACAGGCAGCGTGTATTGGACTGACCAAAACTATTATGTTGACGGTGTAGGATCTTCAGTACTACTTGATTCAGATAAGAATCTTGCATTATTCAGCGCAATTGTTGAAGGCACTCAAACGAAAAGCCCTGTGGGTACGTTAGCTGAATCAGCTGCTGCATCACAATAACACGTTACCGAAGATAACACTTACTAGCGCATATATGAGCATAACATATATGCGCTTTTATATACGCTTTTGACTATTAGTTGAATATTTAATTCTGCATGAAGTCGCATTGCAATATCAATTAATTAACCACATGCACGCATTTTTTATTAGCACAAATAGTTTTTATGCCATACAACTAGTATGAGCTTTATCAATTCGACTAGAGTGCGTAAGATTGTACGCGCACTTATGCTTGTTATTCCAATACTCGTGCAATGCTGTGTAAGCGTAGTTGCATTTATTCACCAACAGTGGATTCTGCTTGCTATGACGATTCCTGCATTATGCGCCGCATTATATTACATCATCGATCGAAGCGAATCGAAAAAACAGGAAGCACCACAACAAAATACTGAGGCACTCAGCTCTTCAATCGAAGAAGAACATCAACAAATAATTCCACAAGCTTTAGAATCTCTGCTATTTTCAAATAATAATACTCATTCTTTGATGTGGCGAAATATTGTATTTAAATGGCTTCAACAGGCAAAAACCATTCCCCTTGGCACAACTATCCAAGGCTTATATATTTTAGACATTCATTCAAAAGGTCCTCACGCGCTTATTGCTGGAACAACAGGTTCAGGTAAATCAATACTGTTAGAATCATGGTGTTTATCATATGCGACATCATTCTCGCCTGAGCAACTCCAATTCGTATTCTTAGATTTTAAAGGTGGCGCCACTTTTTCTGCGTTAAGAAAACTGCCACATTGCGTGGGTAACGTGTCTGACTTGAATATAAGTCATGCTTCTAGGGCATTACGGGCCTTAGAATTAGAACTCCAGCGAAGAGAAACTATTTTTGCCC
>JAUMUB010000174.1 GCA_030530905.1 Bifidobacteriaceae bacterium
TTCCTGATAGCACCACCATATATGACTTGTATAAGGATCGTGCAGAACGCATGGGCGACGAACCTTTATACACTTTCAAACAACATAATCAGTGGATCACCAAAACTGCTAACGAATTCTTAGACGAAGTACGCAGCGTTGCTAAAGGTCTACTTCATCATGGATTAAAAAAAGGTGATGCTGTTGCATTCATGTGCAAAACCTCATATGAATGGGATGTTTCAGATGCGGCAGTAATGGCATGTGGAGGCGTACTCGCAACCATCTACGACACTGATTCGGCTGAGCAAATCAAGAATATTGTAGACAATTCTGACGCACGTTTTCTTATTGTTGGCACAAAAGAGATGGCTGAGCGCGCTCAACTTGCAAAAAAGAACTGCGCTACACTTGAGCGTATTTTCTGCATTGAAACCGGTGGTTTAGATGAACTCAAAGCATATGGTAGCTCTATTAGCGATAAAACATTAGATGAGCGTATTGATTCTATTCATAAAACTGACTTATGCTCTATCGTATACACTTCCGGCTCAACCGCTGCACCAAAAGGTGTTGAAATGACTCATGAGGATTATTGCACAACAGCATTAAATCTTCCACCATTTATGCCTGAATTACTGCATAATAAAGATAACACTGTTTTATTGTTCTTGCCTCAAGCACACTCATTTGCGCGCGCTATTAATTACATTATTGTTGCAAGTAATATGCATGCATATATTGCGCAAGGAATCTCTACTCTTATCAGCGATCTACAGGTTGCAAAACCAGCAGTAATGATTGTTGTACCTCGTGTTCTTGAAAAAGTATATAATGCTGCATCTCAAAAAGCAGGACATGGTATTAAAGGTAAAATTTTTGCTCAATCGGTAATCTCTGCTCAAGAGTATATGAAAACTGTTAGCGAAAATGAGAAGCCAACGCTTTTGCAGAATATTAAAAAATTCCTGTTCGCTCCTCTAGTTTACTCATCGTTAAAAGAAGCTCTTGGCGGTCGAGCACAGTGGATTGTTGCTGGTGGCGCACCTCTTGACGGTGAATTATTAGCATTCTTCCGTGGCGCAAACATTCCAGTATATGAAGGTTATGGTCTTACTGAAACAACAGCACCATGCGCTTTCAACCCAATCAACACCCCATTTAAGCTTGGCTCTGTTGGCATTCCATTCCCTGGATTTACTATTCGTATTGCTGAGGATGATGAGGTTCAGGTTAAAGGTATTTGCGTGTTTAACAGGTATCATAAGAATGAAGAAGATACCGAAAAAAGCTTCACACAAGACGGCTGGTATTCTACTGGCGATTTAGGAAGACTTGACGAAAACGGATTTTTATATATTACTGGCCGTAAGAAGGATTTGATTATTACTGCTGGTGGTAAGAACGTATCTCCTGCCCCAATCGAGAGCATTATTTCTCGATGTGAAATCGTTTCCCAGGCTTTAGTGTTAGGTGATAAACGCCCATTTATTTCTGCGCTCATCACCTTAAATGAAGAAACCTTACGCCCATGGCTTGAAGCTAAAGGTCTTGATAAGAACATGCCTCTTGAATTGGCTGCACAGAATGCTGCAGTACGCGCAGAAATTCAGCAATACATTGACGAGGCAAACGACGGCGTATCCCGCGCTGAATCAGTTCGTAAATTCATCGTACTACCTGAAGAATTCACTCAAGAAAACGGACTACTTACTGCTTCTATGAAAGTAATTCGCCCTCGAGTTATTAAGAAGTACAATAATCTTCTTAAAACTCAAATGTACACGGGCAAGAAACAACAGTAACCGTATTCTGACAATCAATTATTTACAAAAAAGAGGCTATGGAGTATAGCCTCTTTTTTGTAAAAGAGATGCGATATTTATAG
This sequence comes from Bifidobacteriaceae bacterium, assembly GCA_030530905.1. Taxonomy (GTDB): domain Bacteria; phylum Actinomycetota; class Actinomycetes; order Actinomycetales; family Bifidobacteriaceae; genus Bifidobacterium. The sequence goes on from JAUMUB010000174.1 coordinate 1,868, forward strand.
CAATAAAATTAAAAACATATGCTCTAATTTCACCCCATTATTGCACGCATGTATTAAAACTTTCATTTAGAAAATTTTAATATCATGTTTCACTAACGATAATAAGGCAGTACCATCACTACAGAATCGTATTTGCTCCGCATCTATTGGTGTTTGTATTTCTGTAGACATAACCTTTTCACCATTATTTACAAAGAGTTCAATAGAATAACTATCCACAATAAATCGTAATTCTATCTCTTCTGCAGGTTTGACACTCATCTTACGCT
>JAUMUB010000175.1 GCA_030530905.1 Bifidobacteriaceae bacterium
AAGAACTTCAATCCTACAATATACAAGGTATTATTACACTAAGCCACACAATTCCCTCAAAGGAATTAGCTTCCTACAATATTCCAATAGTAAGTATCGAAAGAGAATCTCAATACATTAGCAGTGTTGACACTGATAACTATTTAGGCGCAGTTCAAGCAACCAGCCATCTTATCAAAAATAATTGCGACATACTTATTCACATAAATAGCTTTGTTACAGACACCATTCCAGCATATAAGCGCATTAATGGCTTTATTAACATTTCAAAAGATAGCGATGTTCCATATGAGGTATACCAAAGAGACTTTGGCAACAGCTACGAAGAAATCAGTAAAAATCTTACGCTGCTTTTTGAAGAAATAGATAAAAAATACACGTCACAACGTAAAGGCGTGTTCCTATCAAATGACACCTACGCAAACATTTTTCTCAATGCCATTTTTCAAAAATACAACTGCTTACCTGACGAATACAAAATTATCGGGTTTGATGATTCACCAATAGCCAGCGAAGCAATTTTACCACTTTCAAGTATTCAGCAGAACATACCTACAATCACTAATACAGCACTTGATATTTTACAAGACTTAATTAAAGAACATCGAAACACAAAAGGAAAACATCAAACAATTGTACATAGAGAAATTGCGCCAAAATTAATTAAACGCCAAACCACAATATAAGCGCTCCACAAAGTCTAAAAGCGAAAAACAAAACGCAATGTATCTCATAATAGTGTTACAACCTTAACCAATTAAGCATGTAATACATAAACTCCATACACATGTTATATTCGCAAAATAGCTACAATATTAGAACCCTAAACGTTCCAACTTCTTAGGGTCACTTTGCCAATCCTTAGCCACCTTAACACGCAAATCAAGATAGGATTTACGACCCATAACGCGATTAACCGCCGTGCGAAGCTTCTTCTTCACACGCACTAAATGCTGAGCCTTCTTACCAATAATAATAGGCTTCTGAGAATCACGCTCAACATAAATAGACACCATAACTCGAGTGCGCTGATCCTCACTACGAGGCTCAGGATTGATAATATCATCAACAACAACAGCCAAAGAATGCGGCAACTCGTCATTAAGCTCCTCTAAGAAAGCGCCACGAATAAGCTCCGCAATCATATCTTCAGGGGTTTCTTCACTCAACTGTTCAGCCGGATACATTTGAGGCCCCTCAGGCATATAATCAACAAGCACCTTAAGAACCTCTTGCAAATTATCATGCTCTAAAGCGCTTACAGGAACAATATCCGTAAAATTCGCAAACTCGTTAATTTCAATAAGCTTATTAATAAGGTCAGAGCGGGATAAAGTATCAATTTTAGTGACAATAGCAATAATTGGCACATTCCATTCATAGGAGCCATCGTCACGCTTTTTAGCAAACTGCGCTCGCAAGCGACTTAGAATACGCTTATCACCTGGACCAATTTCCTGATCGGCAGGCAATAAAAACGCAATTTCATCAACATCACTTAACGACTCATCAACCATATCATTCAAACGTTGACCAAGCAATGTTCTCGGACGATGAATGCCAGGAGTGTCAACTAGTACAATTTGAGCATTCTCGAGGGTTAGAATACCACGAATTGCTTTACGAGTTGTTTCAGGACGAGATGATGCAATAGCAATCGTAGTGCCAATCAAAGCATTCATAAGCGTTGATTTGCCAACATTTGGCCTGCCAACAACAGCTACGAAGCCTGACTTATATACTTTCGGTGTTATATCTTCCATAGATTACGAATCACTCTCATTCTTCGTAGATTTATTATCTTCATCCTCGTTTGCTGGTTCAACAATAATAGTGGAAATCTTCTTCCGTCTTCCTGCAGAATCTGCAGCAGTAAGGCGAAGACCGTGAGTTACTGCAGAAGAACCAACAATAGGCATTCTACCAAGTATCTTTGTTAATAAACCAAATACTGTGTCTACATCGTCCTCTTCGATATCTACTTCAAATAATTCTTCTAAAGTATTAATTGAAGTTCGTGACGGCATTTTCCAAGTATTACTACCAATATTCAGAGGTGCTTAATGATGAATACGATCAAGCTCATCCTCAAGTTCGCCAACTAAA
>JAUMUB010000176.1 GCA_030530905.1 Bifidobacteriaceae bacterium
AATTTTTACAGACCTCGGAATAGTGGTATCTAAAACAACTGATTGATAATGTGATTTAACTTCTTCATATACTTCACGACTTAGCAAAGTACGCTTATCAAACATAGTCACCAACATTGTTGATATTATCAAATTAGGATTGTATGCTTTCTGCACTAAATCAATTGTATTTAATAATTGACCTAAACCTTCTAAAGCATAGTATTCTGCTTGTATTGGAATAAGCATTTCAGTTACAGCACACATTGAATTAATCACTAACATACCCAAACTTGGAGGGCAGTCAATAATAACATAATCATAATGCTTTTTAGAAGACTCTAAAAATTTGTCAATTGCATTTTTTAACAGGTATGTGCGATTCTCTAACTGTGCAATTTCTAACTCTGCACCACTTAAATCAATTGATGCTGGTACTACATCAAGTGATTTAAACTGATCACATTTTTGAAGTACATCAGCAATACTGTTACGACCTTCTAATACATCATATACGGATAAATCACCAGATGAATGTTTCACGTGAAACGCTGTTGAAGCATTACCCTGTGGATCCATATCTATTACTAGCACATTCATATTAGCAAGAGCTAATGCAGCAGATAAATTCACAGCAGTGGTTGTTTTACCAACACCACCTTTTTGATTTGCAACAGCAATCCGTCGAGTTTGAGAGGGATGTGGCATCCGCGCCTTTTCTAATTTTGCATAACGAACTGATGCCTCTGCCATTTCTGAACCTACTGAAGAATTATTTGATCCAAAAATTCTTTGTATCGTTTCGGAAGCAGATTCCATATCTCACTCCTTATATAAAAATTCTGTTTGCTACACCGAGTCTGTATAACAACACCTTATTTAGTTTTATCATGTGTATGGACATGATTTTGAGTTATTCACATACATGTGTATAAATGTGCACAACTAACTTGTTTCATGTGGATAACTTTTTTATCGAACAAATGTTTGCCCCAGAATTTCAGCAATTTTTTATGTTGATAACAATGTGTACAACTGTGTATAAATGTGCACAACTATTAAAATTTATGTGGATAACTTATTTCCTTTTATCCACAGAAATTATGAAAGTTGATTGCAAATATTCACCCACTGGAGCATCTAATACCCGAGGATTTATTCCTTTATTTTTCTTTATCTCTTTTATCGCCTTATCAATTTCATTCTGCGCAGACTGACCTTTAATCGCTAACAATTTTCCATCTTCGGCAACTAAGGGTAATGCCCAATTAGAAAGTTTTGTCATCGGGGCAACTGCTCTGCATGTTACTATAGTAAATGGATTAGTAACTTCTGCTTTAATATCCTCAGCCACGTCCTGAGCACGACCGTGATATATATCTACGTTATTTAGCTCTAAACTATTCACACACTCTTGAAGCCACTCTACTCTGCGTTCCATTGGTTCAATCAAAGTAAAAGAAACTTCTGGCAAACATGCTGCTGCAACAATACCAGGAAATCCTCCACCACTGCCAATATCGGCAACTGTTTTTTGTTTTTTATTTTTTAGAAAATCTTCGATAAAAGGAACAACTGCATGGGAATTCAAAATATGACGTTCCCAAATTATATCTACATCACGTGGGCCAATAATTCCACGAGGTTCACCCTCATCAGCCAATTTTTTATAGAAAATCTCTAACTTAGGTAAAGCAGAGCCTAAAACTTTTTGTAAAATTGGCGATCCTTCTAATTGATCCATTACTTCATCTCCATTTGTCAATATATATAATGTATCAAAAATACGTTCGGAAAAACACATATATATGTAAATTCATTAATGTTTCACGTGAAACATTAATGCCTACTATTTTTAAAATAAATTAGAGTAATATTTCACCGCGAAACGCGAAAATTATAGCAAGTAAATATAAGCAAATAAAATACCAATAAAAACCACACTAGAATACATGGATTATATAAAACATTAAATACGACTGTGCCATAAAATAATTATTCAAATGTTTCACGTGAAACATTAGCGTACATTCATACATAAACATAAAACTTTAATAAAA
>JAUMUB010000177.1 GCA_030530905.1 Bifidobacteriaceae bacterium
TGTTTATCGTACTAAATTCAGTTATTTAACAACGTAAAACACGATTTAATAAATTTTAAATATTATGCGGAAAACGTTATACTATAAAAGTGACTAGATGACGGAATCTAATCTTTAGATTTAAAGGAGAGAAACTATGCATTCTCACCACCTCTCCTATGGTGAAAAAGCATTACGCAACTCACTAAAAAAAATCATATTCTGCATAACAACAATCACATTACTCATCACCAGCGGATGTAGTATAGGTGCACCGGTTGGAGCAAGCAGCAATGCGCAAAAAGACGGACTAACCGTATGGGTAATGCAAGATGATTTCACCGACGAAACCATTCAGGCAATCAACCGTGAATTCACCAAACAAACAGGCGTAAAAGTAAACCTTCAAGTGCAGCCTTGGGACGGTATTGACACCAAGGTCACAACAGCCCTATCCACAGCAAACCCGCCTGACATTATTGATATGGGAAACACAAAAATTCTTGACTACGCAATGAGTGGCGGATTACTTGACCTAAGCGGATACACTAGCAGCTTTGAAAACAGCAAATACTGGATCGAAGGATTAGAAAAACCAGCAACCTACAACAATAAGCTATACGGAATCCCCGCATTCGCAGCAACAAGAACCGTTATCTATAATAAGAAAATGTGGCAAGAAGCAGGCGTAACTCAAACGCCAACCACATATAACGAGTTTGTAGAAGCACTCACAAAAATTCAAAAAGCACACACGGATTCTGACTTCTCAGCACTCTACATGCCAGGACAAAACTGGTTCTCAGGCATGCAATATATTTGGGACGCAGGCGGAGAATTAGCAATACAAGACGGAACAACATGGAAAGCACAAGCTTCTAGCAGCAAAGTTCAAGAAGGATTGCAACGCTGGGCAAAATTACAACATGACTTCTCAACTCCAGCAAGTCAAACGGCGGCACCAAATAATCCTGATCAGGCACAAATTCTCGCACAAGGTCGCGCAAGCGCAATCTTATGGAATTCCGCATCAATTAATAAGGCAATCGGAATCAACAACACACTCACCCGTAAAGACTTCGGTACTTTCCCCATGCCTAGCACAACAGGCAAAGGAATAATGCCTTCAGTTGTAGCGGGATCAGACTGGGCAATACCTGCGCGAAGCGCAAACGCTTCACTCGCCATCACATGGATATCCATCGCAACAAGTGAAAAAATTCAAGAAAAATGGATTATGGATCATGATGGATGGCTTCCAAATAATACTAAATTACTTGAAAAGCGTTTACAAAGTGACGATCTAGACGAAACACTGCGAGGCTTCTATGAAGCCGCAATATACACAAAATCAGTGCCAGCAGCTCCGGGATGGTCGACCATAGAAGCAGACGGATCAATACGAGAACTATTCTCAAACGTTGCTCAAAATCCAAGCAATATAAAGGCAGCCACACAAGCTTTCGACAATCATGCAAACAAGATTTTGGCACAAGGAGGTAGCAATGAGTAACCTCGCCAAACATAAGGTAACGCATAAGCGCAATGCAGGCAAGCAAACATCAGGACAACAATACCGCTCATTTATTGCCCTGCTCTTAAGCCCAGCATACATAGTATTACTGCTGTTAGTAGTGTTACCATTATGCGCTTTATGCGTTGCCTCAGTGACGAATTTCAATTCACGCTCCCTATTCACAGGGGAATTTGACCTCGTAGGATTGGCTCAATATCAGCAAATATTCTCTGATTCAAGCTTCTACTACTCTTTGGGTATCACTTTTGCATTCGCAATCGTCCTAGTGACTGTAAGTATGCTTGTTGGCATGTGGTTTGCTCAAATATTGCACAATATCAACGCATTCTTACGCGTATGCTTCCTCGTCATACTGGTAACCGTTTGGGCGATACCAAACATCGCAAGCGCTCTCGTATGGATTTGGATGTTTCAACCTGGATACGGCATTAACGGTTGGATTTTATCCCAGTTACACATATTCGGTGATGTGCGAAACCTGTCATGGAACAGTAACC
>JAUMUB010000178.1 GCA_030530905.1 Bifidobacteriaceae bacterium
CAAGAGTTAATTGATAATACTCATGCTTCACCGGCGGTTAAACGAGGTATTAGGCAAACACTAGCTGTTGTTGCTGATATAAAGAAAGCTGTCGGTTACGCGCCAAAGAATATTTATATTGAAATAACAGATGAAGTGCAGGCGAGTGTAAGAACTTATTCTCGTACGAAAACTTTGGAAAGTTTATACAGTCATGAGAATTTGAAGAAATCGCCAGTTATTAAAAAGCTTCTTGAAGAGTTAAAGTCTGTGCAAGACGTTGATTTACGCGATAATAGAATATTCTTGTACTTCTTGCAAGAAGGTAAAGATGCGTATACTGGAGAGCCAATAACCTGTGGTTTAGATAATTTATCTAAATATTACGATATTGATCATATTATTCCTCGTTCAGTCCGTAAAGATGATTCTTTAGATAATTTCGTTCTTACTTCTCGTAGTCAGAATGCGCGTAAAACGAATTCGCTAGTAATCTCACCTGAAGTGCAGGCTAATGTCAAAGTTCAGGCGCTGTGGAAGCATCTAGTGCAATGCAATCTTATGAGTAAAGAGAAATATGATCGTTTAACTAGAACAACTGCGTATGATTCAAAAGAAGTAGGTCGTTTTGTAAACCGTTCTTTGGTGGAAACACGACAGATTATGAAGAATGTTGCCCATATGGTAAAAACCATGCTAGGTGATGATATTAATGTTGTTGGTGTTCAAAGTGCAATTACAAAAGATATGCGCACATACTTAGGTTATAGTCATAAGAATCGTGAAATTAATGATTATCATCATGCGCAGGATGCCTTGTGTGTTGCTTCTGCTGGCTTCTTCGCATCTCAACGCGGATATTTCTTATCAGCTGATGTTGATAATGCAACAAGGATGAATCATTATCGTAATTTAGGTAAACTTGCTGAACAGTATCGTGAGAATATGCTTAAGAATGATGGTTCGCGAGTGAACATGTTTGGCTTCATCGTAGGATCAATGCGCTCAAATAATGAAGCATTACATACTTTAAAAGGTACGGATGAAATTATTTGGTCTGAAGAAAATCGTGATTATTTAGCTAAAGTTATGGCGTATAAGAAGATGCTTATTTCCTATAAAACAGGCGATTTTCTGGGTGGCTTGTATAACTTAACGCGCTACTCAGCGAATGCTTCTATTAAACAGCCGATACCGTTTAGTAGGTTGAAGACTAGAACAGATTTGTACGGCGGATTCTCAAGTGGGAATGTGGCCTTTATGTGTTTAGTAAAAGCAGATAAGAAAATTCGTGTTATTAATATACCTGTGAGAGACATTGATTCTATTCAACGTACATACACACCTGAGAATATTCTCGCAATTGCGAAAAAGAATAATCCAAAGTTCAAGAATGTGGAGGTTCTTATTCCACATATTTCTAAGAATCAGCTGATTATTCGTAATGGTGTGCTTCATAGACTGCAATCGGCAACTGAGATGACATTGTCAAATCAGCTTGTGGTTAGTAAGAAAACATATGATTTGTTAGATTGTATTCTTAGCGCACAAGATGAAAATATGGCAATGCAAAGCATACGATTTGTTGATGCTAATATGTCATTTGATACAGTAGTGCAACAGTGTGCTTCTGAATTGATTGATACAATTGTTTGTCGTTATAACGGCATTCTGTTTAAAGAGAATTTTGATAAGCAAGCCTTTATTACCACTTTATTAGATTTATCGTTTGCTGACCAGAGAACAACCTTTGCTGAAATGATAAAAGGTGCTTCTGCGACTAAAGGCTATTCTGCAAAATTCTTAAATGACATATTCAAGATTGGTTCTGAGTGGGGTCGAATGCAGAAAAGTTCTGGAGTTGTATTGTCAGAAGATGATGTAATTGTATATCAGTCACCAACAGGATTGTATTGTACTGAAGTTAAGGTTCGCGATTTGTTGTAAATAGAAAATATGTGGTGTGAGCAGTTTTTAATTACTCGCACCACATTTTATATGATTGTGATATTAAGAAGATATTC
>JAUMUB010000179.1 GCA_030530905.1 Bifidobacteriaceae bacterium
ACACTACATCATTTGCGTGATTTAGGAAATACGCTTGTAGTAGTTGAACACGATGAGGATACTATACGCAATGCTGATTGGCTTGTGGATGTTGGTCCAGGCGCAGGTGAGCATGGTGGTGAAATTGTATATAGTGGTCCAGCACAACATATTACGGACGCAAAACGTTCAATTACAGGTGACTATATAGCGCGTCGCCGTAGCATTGAAATTCCTAAAAAACGTAGGAAAGTGAAGAAAACCAAGCAGCTTAAGGTGGTGGGTGCGCGCGAAAATAATCTGCAAAATATTAACGTGTCATTCCCACTTGGCGTATTCACATGCGTTACCGGTGTTTCTGGGTCAGGAAAGTCATCGTTAGTAAACAATATTTTGTATCCAACATTAGCTGATGAGCTTAATGGAGCTCGTATTGTTCCAGGCAAGCATACTCGTGTAGAGGGTATTAAGCAGTGCGATAAGGTGATTCATGTTGACCAAAACCCAATTGGTAGAACTCCACGCTCTAATCCCGCTACATACACTGGGGTTTGGGATAAAATCCGTGCACTGTTTGCTAAAACTCCTGAAGCGCAGGTTCGTGGCTATGGTCCAGGACGTTTTTCCTTTAATGTTAAGGGTGGAAGATGTGAGGCATGTCATGGTGATGGTACGTTAAAAATCGAAATGAACTTTCTTCCTGACGTGTATGTTGAATGTGAAGAATGCCATGGTAAGCGTTACAATCGTGAAACTCTAGAAGTGTTGTATAACGGTAAATCCGTGGCTGATGTGTTGAATATGCCTATTGAAGAGGCTGCTCAGTTCTTTAAATCCTATCCGGCAATTTCACGTTATCTAGATACGTTGGTGCAAGTTGGTTTGGGGTATATTCGTTTAGGTCAGCCTGCTCCAACATTGTCTGGCGGTGAATCACAGCGTGTGAAACTTGCTACTGAATTACAACGTCGCTCTACTGGAAAGACCGTGTATATTCTAGACGAACCGACTACAGGATTACATTTTGAGGATGTTCGTAAACTGTTAATTGTGTTACAAGAATTGGTGGATAAAGGTAATACTGTTATTGTTATTGAGCATAATCTTGATGTTGTTAAATGTGCAGATTGGATTCTTGATTTAGGCCCTGAAGGTGGTTCTGGCGGTGGCACTGTGGTTGCTGAGGGTACGCCTGAACAAGTTGCACAATGCGAGAATAATTGGACAGGAAAATACTTAAAGCCAATGCTATAGTGCACAAGCAGATTCTAATATGATTGTTTGTATGGTTCGTGAGTATAAAGAGGTTGATTGTGTGTAAAAACGAGCAGGTACACCAGAATTGGCGTCACACTGATCAAATCGCTTCTAGTGGTGATGATGTGCATAAGAAAATGCAAAAGCCAATTCAATCTGCCTCTTTGTCTGATTTGCAAGTTGAAGATACTGGCAACAATAAGACATTAATGAATATTAATGGCGCACCTTTGTTAGGGGATTCACGCGATTTATTTCGCCCTAAAACTTCTGACATTCCAGCATTACCAGGAGTGTATAAATGGCGTGATGAGAGTAATCAGGTAATTTATGTTGGTAAGGCAAAAAACTTGCGCAATAGGTTGATGAACTATTTTCAACCATTACGTCAGCTACACCCTCGCACACAAAACATGGTTCTTGCCGCGCGAAGCCTAGAATGGACTGTTGTAGGTACTGAACTCGAAGCGCTCACTCTTGAATATACTTGGATAAAAGAGTTCAATCCGCGATTTAACGTTGTTTTTCGCGATGATAAAACATATCCTTATGTTGCTGTTTCTGCTGGAGAGTCTGTGCCTCGCGTATGGATTACACGCAGTCGAAACAAGAGAAATACTCGCTATTTTGGCCCATATGCTAAAGTTTGGCCGTTACGACAATCATTAGATTCATTATTAAAAACTTTTCCAGTGCGGACTTGTTCTTCTGCCACTTTTCATAAAGCACAGTTGACAAAACGTCCCTGCTTGTTAGCTT
>JAUMUB010000180.1 GCA_030530905.1 Bifidobacteriaceae bacterium
GAGTTTAATATAACAGAACTACTCTGCTGTAAGAATGCTTTCTGACGATCTTTCCAACGCTTAATCTGATTCGAATCAGCATATAATACTGAAAGATCCGAAGCAGAAACAGCGGATTGTAAACCAATTCTAGTAGTAGCAGCCAAAGCCCGAGGAATGTTCATCAACATAATCCAAGGCAAGCATAGTTCACACCATGCTTCGTAAGGCTGCTTATTCAATAAACAATGAACAACGCGATATAGTGAATAAATAGCGGATAAAGGCCATAGCAAAATCCACCATAATGGAGAAATATCAGTGTATCTAAAACGTAAGGTCGCTAAAGTAGTGTGCAAATAATAATTAACAGGATTTGATTCATCTGCAACAGCTGAACCATCGATTTTACGAACCCCCTCGTAACGCGCACGACGATGCGCAATATGCGCTTGAGGTACTACAACAACACGGCCGCCGCTTTTACAGATGCGGCGACAAAAGTCTTGGGATTCACCAAAAGTGCCAAACCAGGAATTACAGCCCTTAAGCTTTTTAAAAACCTCCAGAGAAATTAATGCGCCTGCAAGAGAAACGTAATACACGTCTGTACGATTATCGTACTGCTCCTGATCCTCTTCCCCATCAACAACAAGACTTGCGATCTCATGCTTGTAAGCATAACCGCCAACCTCATGCAATACTTGCGCATCCCAATCGAACTGCTTCGCACCAAAAATCGCAGTAGTTGGAGCATTATTCCTAGCTTCTAACAAAGCCTCTAAACAGTGAGCATTTGCTGGACGAGAATCGTCGTGTAGCGCCCATATAAAACGAACCCCCGAAGGAATTTTTGCATATGCTAAAGCACGCGCAATCGCATCACCAAAAGATTTACTACCTTTTGCGCGCACGACTTGAACATCAATATTCTGCTTTTCGATAGACGAACCGGTGATAATATTCTCACGAATTGATTCCACTGCTACTTGTGTTCTGACTACCTGCGCAGTCTGGCCTGTACAGTCTGCAATAATCAAACACTGCGGTAATACTGTTTGTTGGAGCAATGCGGTTATAGTCTGTTCAAAATAGCGAGTATCGTCCTCAATCGTTACGACTGCTGCCACACTTGACTCTATATATTGTGCCGTGGCATTCCTATGCTGCGATAACAGCTGCGATAATAACTGTTGAATATCCGTGTTCATAAGCTCCACTACATATGCTAATCCGTTATTCCTTCTGATAAGTATAGACCAACGCATAAATAAGAAGCATGCAAAACAAATTCAGCGAAGTTCTTAACAATTTATAACGTATCTCAAATAACTCACAGCCAAAGAAATTTTATATATTATTTATAGTATTAAGGTAAAATGCAAAATTTTCGTATGGATAGTTTAAAATAGCTCCTCAGGCTGTATTTTCATATACAATTTGATTGGTATATACGATGTAGGGAAGGCTGAATCTTGAGCTCAAAAACGTCACGCGATAATAATCAACTTCCAAATATTATTGGTCTGAAGCAGAAAAAACCGCGTCATAGCTTAGGCTATCGAGTCTCACACATTGCACGAACAATTACTGCAAACGCTTTAATCGCAATATTGGCGTTTACTGGTACAGTTGCTGCAGCAACCTATCTCGACATCAACAGCACTATCGAACAGCATCAAGTTAAAGTTATTTCCCAGTCCAAGGTTAAAACAGAAGAAAAGCCTATTGACGCTTTTGCAGGTCAACCTATTTCGTTCGTACTTATCGGCCAAGACACTCGCTCAGGTGACAATCTTTCCGTAGCTCAAGAAGGTAGCGAAGATCTTCACAACGCAGACACCACAATGGTAGTTCAAATCAGCGCTGATCGTTCGTATGTAAATATTGTTTCTATACCACGAGATTCAATGGTAAATGCACCAAGCTGCAATACTTCTAAAGGCACTGTTCCTGCACGATATCATGTTATGTTTAACTCTATTTTCGCATATGGTTACCAGTATGGTGGT
>JAUMUB010000181.1 GCA_030530905.1 Bifidobacteriaceae bacterium
TGCAAATAGTAGCGAATTAGCGGTAAAAGAAGTAAATACTTCCGTATACGTGTTCAAAGCAGATGTGCTTGTTCAATCAATTCAAGGTTTAGATTCACGTAATGCACAAGGTGAGTTTTACTTAACAGACGCTTTAGAAGAAGCGCAAAAAGAGGGAACTGTTGGCGCATACGCAGCACCTGATCCTTTAAGTGTTGAGGGTGTAAATGATCGTATTCAGCTAGCTCATTTATCTAAAGCACATAATCGTCGTATTTGCGAAGCATGGATGCGTGCAGGCGTCACTATTCTTGATCCAGAAACTACTTGGATTGAAGACGATGTTCGCATAGAGCATGATGCTGTGATTATGCCAGGGTCTTATTTGCAAGGAAACACGACGATTGCTGCACACGCAGTAATAGGTCCATATACCACGCTTATTAATGCTATTGTTGAAGAAGAAGCAGTGGTAGAACGTTCACGAGTTGAATCTTCGCATATCGGCAAAAACGCTAATATTGGTCCTTGGACGTATATGCGCCCAGGAAATGAGCTTGGAGAGGGAACTAAAGCCGGTGCATTTGTTGAAATGAAGAATGCGCATATTGGCAACGGTACTAAGGTTCCACATTTAAGTTATATTGGTGACGCTCAATTAGGTGAGCGTACTAATATTGGTGGTGGATCAATTACCGCAAATTATGATGGTGTGCACAAGAATCGCACCACAATAGGTTCAGATGTTCACGTGGGTGCAGGTAATATTTTCGTAGCACCAGTAAGCGTTGGTGATCATGTGACAACAGGTGCAGGATCGGTAATTCGACATGATGTTGAAGATGACGCTCTTGCATATTCGGAAAATTCACAGCATACAGTTGATGGTTGGAAACCAGCATGGGAGCGTAAATAATATGCCAGCATTACAGAGTTCAATTGAAGCAGTTCGTGTCGCGGCTGCAGCAGCAGACAGGATGAAAGCAACTGATATTGTTGCATTTGATGTAACAGAGCCAATTGCAATCACTGACGCAATGCTTATTGTTTCTGCATCAAACGAACGTCAAGTTTTGGCAGTTGCAGAAGAAATAGAGAAAGATTTATATCTTGCATATAATAAGATTCAACCTCGTTCGCGCGAAGGCTTGGATGAAGCAATGTGGATCTTATTAGATTATGGCGATTTTGTTATTCATATTATGCATGAGGATTCTCGTTCATTCTACAGTTTAGAGCGTTTGTGGAAAGATTGCCCACAAATTGATTTGCAACTTCCAGATCAAGCACAGGCTTCACAAGAATAGGATATTGTGACATCTACTATGCAGCCTAATCAAAACTTAGCTAATCATCCAAATATTGTTGTTGAAGATGGCCGTTTTGTTATTGCACCAAGTAAAGCATTAGAACAGTGCGTACATTCTGTCATTTTTGTCAGACACGGACGAACTTCATATAATGCCGAACACCGTTTTCAAGGGCATACTGATATTCCTCTTGATAGTGTGGGTCGTTGGCAGGTTCAGCAAACTGCTCAAGATTTGCAAAATCTATATGTTAAGAACTCAAGCAGAAAACAGGTTGTAGTCTCTTCTGATCTTGGACGAGCACAAGAAACAGCACATGCTTTTGCTGATTCGTTACAGCTTGAAGTGCATCTTGATGAACGTGTTAAAGAGCGTAATTTTGGAGCATGGGAAGGTCAAACTCTTGCTCATTTACAGCAAGAGTATCCTGAGGATTTTCTCTCTTGGATGAATCATCAAGGAGGGGAGCTTCGTTACGGCGCTGAGCCTAAAACGCATGTGGGCGAGCGTGGTATGCAAGCTGTACAAGACTGGGGTAGTAGATTTGACAATAACACGGATTTATTCGTGTTCTCTCATGGTGCTTGGATTTCTCAAACAATACAAACGCTGCTATTAATGCCTAATGTTGATTCTGATTTTGTCGGTTTAATTTC
>JAUMUB010000182.1 GCA_030530905.1 Bifidobacteriaceae bacterium
GTTGATATGAAACGTCTTGAAGCTCAGTTTGCTCCTAGTGAATTAGAGGAAGCAAGTGCTGAGGATTTAGCGAAGCATCCACAGATTGTTAAAGGATTTATCGGTCCTATGGTGTTAGGACCACAGGGTGGAAGCGATCATATTCGTTTCTTTGTCGATGCTCATATTGCTCGTGGTAGTTCTTGGGTTAGCGGTGCTAATACTGCTGACACCCACACCATGAATCTGGTGTACGGACGAGATTTCGAAGCTGATGGTGTTGTAGAAGCGGTAGAAGTTCGCGAAGGCGATATGAGTCCAGACGGTTCTGGCGCCTTAAGTTTTGAACGTGGCGTGGAAATCGGCCAAGTATTCCAGCTTGGTTTGAAGTATTCTAAAGCCTTAGGTCTTGAAGTGTTGAATCAGAATGGTAAGACAGTTCCTGTGTGGATGGGCTGCTATGGTATTGGCGTTTCTCGCGTGCTAGCATGTATTGCTGAAATTCACCATGATGAGCATGGTTTAGCATGGCCTAGTGTGGTTGCTCCTGCTCAGGTGCATATTGTGGTCGCAGGCAAGGATGAGGAATTATTTGAGAAGGCTGATGCTCTGGTTGAGCAGTTAGAACAGCAGGGTGTTGAGGTTATTCTTGACGATCGAGTAAAGGTCTCTCCTGGCGTGAAGTTTAAGGATGCTGAACTTATTGGCGTTCCAACTATTGCTGTTATTGGTCGTGATACTTTGAACAATAATACTGTTGAGATTCGCGATCGTAGTGGCGATAATAAAACTGCGGTTCCTTTTGAACAGGCAGCTCAAACACTTATGCAAAGTAAATAAGAGTTGAAAATAGTATTGTAAATACTTGTTCTTATAAAACTTGCTTAATAAGATATGATGAAAGAGAGCAGTAGTGTGTTACGCTGCTCTCTTTTTGTTGTATATAGCATGATGAGTATTGCAAATTTGATTATTATATAGTTTTTAAAATTATGGCAATAGTATTCTTTTACTTTGGCTGTTGTATTGATTAGAATGGTTGCTGAGAATAAAAATAATCATAACAGTTTTGTAAATATGCGGACGACCCAGTGGGCGGCTAGCGTATTGAGCGAATTGTTATAAGGAGAATTGAATGAAAAGCCAAGAAAATGGTGTGCATGTGGGAATCAGCGCAACCAATAAAACGCAGTATTCGGATGATAATGTGCGTGTAGAGTTAGAAAGTTTAGACGAGAGTTTAAACGTAAAACGTAAAAAACCAAACGGCAGGAAAACAAATCGATTAATACTTGCTGTTATTGCTATTGTCGCTGTTATTTTTGCAGCTGTTATAGGTGTGAACGTTATTAATAATAATAGTAAAAAACGTTCTGATACATTAAATATAGTTTTAAAACTTGCTCCAACAAATTTAGATATTCGCACTCAATCAGGTTCCTCTCTTGATCAGGTACTCATCGGCAATGTGTATGAGGGGCTAGTGGCAAGAAATGAGGAAAATAAGGTTGTGCCAGCTTTAGCAAAAAGCTGGGATGTTAGTGAAGATGGTTTAACTTACACTTTTCACATGGCAAAATCTGCCCACTTTTCAAATGGTAAAACTTTAGACGCGTATACTGCAGCAGCTTCAATACAGCAGCTTATTGATAAACAGTATCGTGACTATGACAAGCTTTCAGCAGTGCAAACAATTACGGCGTTAGATCCTACAACACTTAAGTTTCAGCTAAAAACGCCTGATGCGAACTTGTTGTGGAATCTTACTGGTAGAGCGGGATTGGTTCTAGAACCAACAGCTACTAATGATCTTAAAACAAGTGCGATAGGCTCTGGACCATATGTGGTGAAGAAGTTTGTAAACAACTCATCTATTCAGCTACAAGCTAATTCGCAGTATTGGGGTAATCATGCTGCTAAAACCA
>JAUMUB010000183.1 GCA_030530905.1 Bifidobacteriaceae bacterium
AATTGTTGCACACGTTGGTATCGATGTTGGTATTAACGCGCAAGCTCCACGAATTTTAATGGAACACACTAGCGTTCCACTTTCTGTGGCTGCTGGCGCAACTTCCGTATACTTCGCATTCCGTACTATCGGATGCTTCGTAGGCGGTATGGTATTGCACAAGTTAAGCAACAAGCTTGCTTTGCAAATTTGCGGTCTTATCATCACACTTTCCGCAATTAGCTTTGCAATCTTCTGCATGATTCCATCAAATCCACCACAATGGCTTTTCTACTTTGCTGTTGCTCTTGTTGGTTTCGGCAATTCCAATATTTTCTCACTATTCCTTTCACATGCTTTAAATACCATGCCAGAAAAGAAGAATGAGATTTCTGGATTGATGATGATGGGCTTAATTGGTGGCGCAATCTTCCCACCAATCATGGGTGCTGCAGCAGATGCTTTCAACGCACAACTTGGTGGCATTATTGTTATGGCAGTTGCAACAACCTACGTGCTTATTGTGGCATTTACTTATAAGAAGTCACTTGAAAAGTAGCATTAATTTGTCACGTATAAAATAATGCAATAAATGATGAGGAGCTGGAAATTCCAGCTCCTCATCTTATTTGTAGCATTCTTGAATATCTTATACTTTTTCTCAATAACAATCCCACCCCACTTGAAACGACAAATAGTAGAAAACATTACAGTAACATCTTTCCGCTAACGTAAAAATAATATTCGAATATTATATGACCTCTTAACATAATGAGACATAAGCGTATTGTATGATTACTACATATATGCAGTCTTGTGAGAAGAGTGAAGGAAACTGATGACAGAAAATAAACAAGAAGAGTCTTCTAATACTCTTAAAAGAACATTAGCTTCACGACATTTAACCATGATTTCAATCGGTGGAGCTATTGGTACAGGCTTGTTTGTTGCTTCAGGTGCTACCATTTCCACAGCAGGTCCAGGTGGCGCACTTATTGCTTACACTCTCATAGGATTCATGGTGTATTTGCTCATGCAGTCCTTAGGCGAGATGGCAACATATATGCCAGTGAGCGGATCATTCGGAGAATACGGTCGCCGTTTTATCAGCCCAAGCTTTGGCTTTGCTCTGGGTTGGAACTACTGGTATAACTGGGCGATTACTGTTGCAGCAGAATTAAGCGCGGCCGCTCTCGTAATGAAATATTGGTTTCCTAACACTCCTGGCTGGATATGGTCTCTCATATTCCTCGTACTACTTGTTGTGTTGAATGCCTTGTCAGCACGCGCGTATGGCGAAGGTGAATTCTGGTTCTCTGTTATCAAAGTAGTTACCGTTATCATATTCCTCATCCTTGGAATATTAACCATCATCGGCATTATTGGCGGCCATAATGCTGGATTTACAAACTGGGTGACTGGTCAAGCTCCTTTTGTTAACGGGGGCATGGGAATACTTGCTATTTTTATGGTTGCAGGCTTCAGCTTCCAGGGTACGGAACTTGTGGGCGTTGCTGCTGGAGAAGCTGATAATCCTGAAAAAACAGTGCCTCATGCTATACGAACCATATTCTGGCGTATCCTACTCTTTTATATTGGCACAATTATTGTTATCGGATTCTTAATTCCCTACACTGACCCTAACCTACTTGACTCTGATGTGAGCAGTATTGCGATCTCGCCGTTCACCCTCGTTTTTCAGCGCGCAGGGGTTGCAGCAGCAGCCGCTATTATGAATGCTGTTATATTAACTTCTGTGCTTTCTGCAGGAAACTCAGGCTTATACGCTTCTACACGAATGTTGTATGCGCTTGCTAAAAACGGTGATGCACCAAAAATTTTCACTCACACAAGCAAACACGGCGTGCCTGTTAACGCTCTTATTGTGACAACGCTTATTGGAGCAGCATG
>JAUMUB010000184.1 GCA_030530905.1 Bifidobacteriaceae bacterium
ATATTATATCGTGCAATATAATTATTGAAATCACTCGCAGACTCAACCATGTCACGCAACACTGATTTAGGGCTGATATAATAATCATTCGCCCAAGGAATATCTTTGCGATACTGTGCAAATGCCGAACTTATTAACGCTTCCAACGGTTTAGGATACGTAACGTCTTGTAACCGTTCCATACGCTCCTCATACTCTAAACCATCATCGCGCATCTCTTGCATTGCACGATCTCTTGCTTGACGTTCTTGAGCGCGAAGCACTTGTCGTGGATCTTCCATAGTTGATTCAACCATAGATATAACATCCAAAGCATATGTTGCCGATTGAGAGTCAAGTAACTCTAAGGCTGCAATAAGAAATGGTGATAAAGGCTGGTCTAGTGCAAAATTATCAGGCATATCAATATCAAGCATGTATTCATCATCTGACACGGTGATAAAACCAGAATCTATCATGGTAGTAAAAATCTCATCTGCACGAAGTTGCAACTTTTCTTTTATTTCAGCAGACACATCACTATCATGAATAAGACTTTCAACGCGTTTACGCGCATTACCGCCTTGTATAACCTCATTTAACACCATTGAGTGAGTGATTTGCATACGTGGTACAAGAGTTTCAGGTTGCGAGTCAATAAGCTTCTCAAAAGTCTGTTCATTCCAACCTACGAAACCCTCAGGAGCTTTCTTTTTCTTAATTTTCTTAAGTTTTTTAGGGTCGTTACCTGCTTTAGCAATAGCTTTTGCATTCTCAATCTCATATTCTGGAGCTTGCGCTATCACTAAACCTTGAGTATCAAACCCCATGCGCCCTGCCCTACCAGCAATTTGATGAAATTCACGGGCGCGAAGTTTACGAGAATGAGAACCATCAAATTTCGTTAGCGCTGTCAAAATTACTGAATGAATCGGCACGTTTATACCAACACCTAAAGTGTCAGTACCGCAAATAACAGGCAACAATCCTTGTTGTGCTAGTTGCTCTACAAGCCTCCTGTATCGAGGTAACATTCCAGCATGATGCACACCTATACCAGTACGCAATAATCGTTGCAGGATTTTACCGAACGCTGTAGTAAACCGTACACCTTTCACAGCTTCAGCAATAAGCGCGCGTTGCTCTTTCGTAGTAATACCAGCATTCGATAGACCTTGAGCTGTTTGCAATGCTGCATCCTGTGAAAAATGAACAATATAAATTGGAGTATCCTCACGTCTTGCCACAAGTTCCACAAGAGTATCAAGAGATTTATCACTATACTCAAACTCTAAAGGTACTGGACGAGGAGCATCAGAGACGAAGTCAACTGTCCTGCCTGTTTTCTTTTCAAGTTTTGTTGCAATCGCACTAACATCACCCAAAGTAGCACTCATTAACACGAACTGAGTGTTTGGTAACGTTATTAATGGCACTTGCCATGCCCAACCACGCTGAGGATCCCCATAATAGTGGAATTCATCCATAATTACACAGGAGATATCGCACTGTTCGCCCTCTCTCAAGGCTTGATTTGCAAGAATTTCAGCAGTACAGCAAATAATTGGCGCTTGAGAGTTAATCTGCGTATCGCCAGTAATCATACCCACGTAATCCCTGCCAAACACCGACACGAGTTCGAAAAACTTTTCCGAAACTAGAGCTTTAATCGGCGCAGTATAATACGAAGTTTTACCCATACATAAACACATAAAATGCGCAGCTAAGGCGATAAGCGATTTCCCAGAACCAGTTGGAGTATTCACAATCACATGTTCACCTGCAAGAATATCTAAAATTGATTCTTCCTGATGATCCCACAGGTCTATATGACGAACATCATGCAACCATGTTTCAAACAAAGTGAACATATCCTCAGGA
>JAUMUB010000185.1 GCA_030530905.1 Bifidobacteriaceae bacterium
GGACCAGGACCGCCTGTTGTCCAGAAGTTATCTTCCATACCAAAAATTTGCATATGTTCAGGATCAAAACCCTCATTCTTCCAAAGAGAGCGAGCTTCCTCATCATCAGTGTATGTGGTCACCCAAATTTTCTCAGGATCGAAACCATAGCCACCTTTATCTTGTGGAAGAGTTAATAAATCCCATGCGTAGTGAATTGCTTCTTCTTTAAAGTAATCGCCAAAAGAAAAATTACCTAACATTTGGAAGAATGTGCCATGTCGGGTTGTTTTACCAACCTCATCAATATCGAGTGTTCGCACACACTTCTGGTTAGAAGCCACACGTTTCGAAGGAGGTGTTTGCTCACCAAGTAAATATGGGATAAAAGGAACCATACCTGCGATAGTAAAAAGCGTTGTAGGATTTGGTGAAACTAATGAAGCAGATGGTAAGATTAAATGATTTTGCTTCTCAAAATACTTAAGATAGCGTTTTGCAATCTCTGAAGTACGCATGAACTTATGAACTCCTTGAAAGTTAATTAAATAATATTCGCGTTATACCTGCATATAAGTCATAAAACTACTTATACATTTCATGCTTTTTCTCATACTGAGCAGTCATTGAACGCTCTTTTTTGCTACGTTCCTTATTAAAACGTTCAAAAAGTGCTTGAAGTGTTGCGGTTGATAATCCAGGAATCTCAACACCAAAGAGGAAATTACTAACAGGCTCTGGAGTGTTCTCACGAACAAAAGCCTGAGATTTTAATACTGTCATTACACCAGCAACCATGCCTGCTGCAAACCAGAATATACGCTTAAACATTAGATTTCTTCCTCTTGTTTCTTATTCTTCTTCAAGAATGCCTCTGTAGTATTCTTTAAGCCATAGAAGGTTGAAGCAATTTTAATAACAGGCTTTGCAAGGAAGGAACCATACAAGTCTGTTAAAGCACCAACATGATTAGCAGTATCTTTTGCAGAAGAAGTAATATTGTTTACATCCTCAAGCGTGCTATTTAACTCTTTAACAGCTTGAGCACTCTCATCGAGTACTGGGATTGTATGATCGCCGGTTTGCCTTACAGTATCCGATATTTGATCAAATAATTTACCCAATCGAATTAGCGGATAAATCATAAAACCAGCTAGTACAGCAAACACAATTGCGGCTATTAATCCAGAAATTTCACCAACACTCATTTAAACCTCTTTCGCTTACAATCTGTCATTTAGATTATCCAATACCCCAGACTCTTAGCATTCCAGCTGACGATTATAATCAACGACAGTAAGTGCTTGAGAAAAAGGTTGCTCAGTATCAAATAAAATTTGCGTAACGCTTCCATTTGCTGGTCGCTCGCTCAAATCTAAATCATTGCCACCAAATTTATGCATCAAACTTAGCAGAGTATTGCCGTGAGAAATTTGTAGAACCTCATCCCCATCATGCAATTGCGAGTTGTTTGCAATAATAGTAAAACCATCTTCTACGCGTTTCCAATACTGTTCATCGGATTCTGCATCATGAAAAGGGTCTGCTTCATGCATAAAATCGCGAGTTGCCGCTAAACCGAACTTTTCTACAATTTCGTTATAACTTTTTGCACCATGTGGAGCACCAACAGCCCACCATGATTCAGTCATATCACGGCCTTCAAAATAGCCGTAACATTGTTCGCGAAAATGCATATCACTAATAAGCTCTGGTATCTGGTTTCTAGCAGTCTTATTCATTTCAAGAATTATTTGTGCTGTTTGCTGTGCACGCGTAGTATCTGAACAATATGCTGCAGCAAAAGCGTGTGAGGATAATAACTGCCCTGCATCTTTTGCATTCT
>JAUMUB010000186.1 GCA_030530905.1 Bifidobacteriaceae bacterium
ATGCTACTCCGTTGGCTTTAGTGCTTACTGAACTTATTACTAATGCAGTTGAGCATGGTTATGGTGATGGTAGAAATGGTATTATAACTATTTCTGCTGGTCGCAGTAATTCCAATTTGAACGTGGTAGTTGAGGATGATGGCATGGGAGTTTCTTTGAGTAAAGATGACGATATGCCAAAATCTTCAGGATCTGGTTTAGGTACACAGATTATTAAAACGTTTGTCACTAACGATTTTGGAGGAGATGTTTCATGGTCTCCATTAATTGATGGTGGCACAAGAGTAGCTATTAATCTCAAACTTCGTGCTGTTGAGTAAGACGACGTATTATTTTTTGTTGTGGACGATTAGACGGTTAAACGATTAATAATAAATGCGCTGTATATACGATTGAGGGGTTAGCTGTATGAGCTAACCCCTCAATAATAAAAGTCTGAAATTTATAATGGCATTTGTAAACCTTGGGAACGGCGAGCACGCATTGCACGACGTTTTAAAGCACGGCGTTCTTCTTCGCTCATACCACCCCAAACACCATAATCTTGATTGGTGTCGAGTGCGCACTTAAGACAAGCATCAATTACGCTACAAGAACGACAAACTGCTTTAGCTTCTTCGATCTGCTGAGAAGCGGCGCCAGTGTTTCCAACGGGGAAGAACAATTCAGGATCCTTATCCCTACATGCAGCCTTTGCGCGCCAATCAAAAGCACTATTCATTAATTCCTCCATATGACTTAAAGTTGATAACGATACAAGAATAAGCGCTTTTACGGATAATATCAAGACTCAACATGCATTTTTTTAAAAAATTGTATTAAATATTGTTTATTTTGCTGAATGAGTACGCATCTGCCAGGGTAAGTCGCATCTAACGTTATGTTCTGGAATATTGTTCGTGAAATACCATTTGTGCAGTCTTGAGCATAATCTCCTGTAGGAAAGACTAGGGTGGTATCGCAGTATTGCAAGAATTGTTTTGGAACGTTATTGCAAGTGAGTATCACTTGTGTTTGCGTATTTTGCAAGGCGTGTAAAATTTCATCAGCTAAGGCAATATTCTTGTTATCATACATGTGTGAAAAGTTATCAACATCATCTATGCACCATACTTCTTGAATAGTATTGTTAAGATTGCCTGAATATTCGTGCATTATTTGATTGGTAGTATTGGCATGTGGTTGATTGTATTCACGATGAATCCATTTATGTTCGATGTAGTAAGAGTGGCGTACTCGTTTTCCTTTCTGAACGCTTTGACTTACAAGTATTGATAGCGCATTAGTTTTCCCACATTGCTTGTTTCCAATAAACATGCAGTTTTGTGCTTTATCCAATATGTTGTAGTGCGATGTATGTGTCCCATTGTCAAGTATGCAATTGTAGTTGTTTTCATTATTCTCAGGTAAGGAGATATTGCGGGGTAGCGGCTCGGTGAATAATGCTGGTGCAGGCTGTATGTTCATCATTCGCGCGGTATAGAGGGTGGAGCGAATTACATGCTGAGGTTGCTTGCACGCGGCTGTTCTAAAAGCTCGTATAATCTCACCATCATGACAGTATGCTGCTCCAGGAAGCGAGGGTGGAATATTTGCGGCACACGGGCTGTTGAGAAGCTCTTGTGATTGAAGACTATCTCGCACCCGTAAGCAAATGTGCAATCCCATATTTGCTTTAATACTGCTGCCAACTTGAGATATTGGATTTTGAGTGCATATAATCATGTGCATTCCAGGTGAACGCCCTACAACCCGCTACGAAAAAATCACGGTGAAGTTTCGTGACAAG
>JAUMUB010000187.1 GCA_030530905.1 Bifidobacteriaceae bacterium
AATAACAATATGACGGTTTTTGTTATCAGTGAGATTGATTATCTCATTATTTTGCACAGCATTCTTAATGATCTCACTAATCGTATCTTTAGATTCATCTGTTGAGAATACGATAGGACGTTCTGTATTTTTAATTCCTAATTCAATTTCCATAATAATCCTTTACAGTTATATTATTCTTCAGTATCTACTGATTCTTCAACAATTTCAAGCGAAGTTACTGTTTCGTAATCATCTTTATTTTTCAGTACTTCTTTTTCGTTTTGCGCTTGCACAGCAGAGGACACTTCAGCAGAAGATATTATTTCCGTAGCGCCAGTAGTGTCATCAGCTTCAGATGTGTTATCGTTTTCTAGCTTGTTATCCTGCTCTGGGGAAGCGGTTTCAACATGTTCTTGCGGTTCAAGTCTATCGCTACTATCATGCTTCTTTTCGTTTTGTATTGCTTGGAACTCTTCCAAACCAGTTTCAGCATTATGTAATGCTATTGACTCGCGCTCTTGTTGAGGGATTAGCATTGTTGCATTATTGCTACCATCTTCCGTGCTCACCTGCGTTGAAGACTGAGAGCTTTGTGTGTGATCATGAATAATAATTCCGTTGCTATTGGTGTTATCTTCAATCTCATCACGAGATATTGCCTGAGTTGATAAGCTAAAACTGATAGAATCAATCGCACCTTCAGCATGTTTTGCATGTGGAAGCTGAGTAGAGTTGGTACTATCAGAATCATCTAAGTCGTCAATTCCCTTAATTGGGATTTGCGATGAGCCAGTTTTATCTTGCTCATTCGTTTCATCAGACGGCGTGTTATCAGAGTTTTGACGAGAATTATTCGTTTCGTCAAGCAATGCTCCAACAGTTAGCGTAGAAGAAGAAGCCTGATTTTTCTTAGTGTTTTTGCTGACACCAGAAAGGTTTAACTGATGGGCGAGACGTTCAATACGCGCTTTTGTACGCATAATCTGGTCGTTATTAGCGCTGTTAAGAGCCTTCATATATTCGCTAACTTCTTCCATTTGCAGCCATAAATTTGCTCGCAATACAATTAAATTATCTAATCGTGAGCCAAGCAAACGACCGTAAGCTGATAGAAGGGCGTTGCGGTGCTGTTCATCTAAGTAACCAAAAATCCAAGCTAAATCTCGCGCTGGATCGTTAACTTGCAAGTGTTGCCAATTAGTGACAGCGGTAATAGTTGAGCCTGCGAATAAGAAATCGCCGTTATCATAACCGCCATGTACAGGACAAGTGTTGAATGACCATAAGCCTTCAGTTTCAATAATATTAGACCAGTTTGTTGTGATTTCCGAAGGAATATGACCGTTTTGGTGTAGCTGCTGAATCCACTGCGTCAACTGTGAACGAATTTGACCAGTGGATACTACTGGATAGCCAGCGTTTTCAACAAAAGATGAATTAAGACGATGTACAGCACCAATAGCTGCGCCAGCACTAGCGCAATCTTCGATAGTAAGCACATCGAGTGAACGTGCCTCACCGTCAATATGGTTAGTGATTAATACGGCGGTGCCACTTGTAGCGCTATCGCTTTCACCGTCAGAAAAGGCGACAACAGAATCGAAGTTGATACCAACACTGTTTAAATCACGAGTGTTTGCAAGAACGGTTGACGCATGTGCACGTTCTTGTAAACGTTGACGACCCTCAACAGTGCTTGAAGCGTACACATCATATACACGTCCGCGAGTGTCTTTTACAACAGAGCGTTGAATA
>JAUMUB010000188.1 GCA_030530905.1 Bifidobacteriaceae bacterium
TTGCAAATAAATAATTGAGTAAATTGTTAACTTTCTTCACTACACCATTGAGAAGTATTCATATCAACTTTTGGTACTGTGTCATTACAAAACACAACCCCTTCTGATAGCAGAAGCTTATATTGTGCTTCCCACCCACCAAAAGCAAAACCATCACTAAGACTTCCGTCTTTGAAAACAACTCTGTGACATGGTATCACACCTGGTTTTGGATTAGAATGCAACGCATAGCCAACTACACGTGAACTTCTGGAAGAACCTGCAAGACGAGCAATCTGCCCATATGTTGCAACCTTTCCAGCAGGAATACGTGAAACTTGCTCATATACCGATTCAAAGAATGTCATTCTCTCACTATACCTACACTCACACACATGTAGCTTTACCACAGTTTATGCTATAAAAACAAGTATGACTCCAAAAACTGTTCTTCCTATGTATGATGTTGTAATAATTGGCGCAGGAGCTGCAGGACTATCCGCCGCATTATCTCTTATTCAGTCAGATGAATTTAAAAATGCGCAAACAGAACCTAATATTCTTGTTATCTCAAAGTTACAGTCCTTACGTTCTCATACTGGATCAGCAGAAGGCGGTATTGCTGCGAGCCTAGGCAATATTGAGCCAGATAATTGGCAATGGCATTACTATGACACTATTAAGGGCAGTGATTGGCTTGCAGATCAGGATGCTGTGAAAATTCTTGCACAACAAGCACCTGAAACAATTATTAACTTAGAACGTTATGGCGTAGCTTTTTCCCGAACTGACGATGGTCATATTGCTCAGCGTAAGTTTGGTGGGCATACTGCACAATATGGCAAGTATGCAACACCGCGTGCAGCTTATGCGGAAGATCGTATCGGCCATCAGATTTTACACTCTTTATGGGGTCAAGTAGCTAGTAGAGGCGTACAATTTGCCGAAGAATGGTATGTTACAGATTTAGTAGTAAACCATAAGAATCACAGTGTTGAAGGCGTTGTCGCATTTGACACTCATAAAGGCGAAATACATGCAATACAAGCAAAAAATGTCATATTAGCAACAGGTGGAGCTGGCAGATTATTCCACACTACCTCTAACTCATGGGATTTAACAGGTGACGGTTTAGCACTCAGCCTTCAAGCCGATTTACAGCTAGAAGACATTGAATTCATGCAATTCCACCCAACAGGATTAAGCGACACAGGCATTCTCTTATCAGAAGCAGTACGTGCTGAGGGTGGTGTTTTGCGTAATAGCATTGGCGAAGCGTTCATGAGTAAGTATGCTCCCGAGCAGAAGGATCTCGCAGCTCGCGATGTGGTAAGTCGTGCAATTATGCAAGAAATTCAAGAAGGACGCGGTGTATGCGATCCGCTTGCACAAGATCCAAATGCAGCACAGTTCGTGTATTTAGATATGAGAGATATTCCACAAAATCGCATACGAGAAGCACTTCCACAAGTGTTAGAAACGGTAGAAGCATATCGACACTTAAACCCAAGCACTGATCTTATTCCGATCAAACCTACCGCCCATTACACTATGGGAGGTATTCCAACCACTACAAACACTGAAGTATATTTTTGGGAAAACCAACAGCGGATAATTATTGACGGCTTGTATGCAGCTGGTGAATGTGCTTGCATAAGTGTACATGGCGCAAATCGTTTAGGTGGAAACTCACTACTTGATGCATGTTTATTTGGCACAAAAGCAGGAAAACAAGTTGCACAACA
>JAUMUB010000189.1 GCA_030530905.1 Bifidobacteriaceae bacterium
CATAATAAGAGGATTGTGTAGTAGAGGACTGCGATAATATAGACTGCAAGAGAATATGTTGATGAGGAGTTTAGATGGTTAAAGCAAAGAACATTAATTTGTATTTAATGGACGGCACTCCTACAGGTCGTGTGAAATGTACTTTAGCTAATTGGACGGGGTTAGTGTACAGAATTCCTCGCGTTAGTATTAAAGATGCGAAAGAAATTCAATATTTACATCAAACAGGTGTGTATCTACTATTTGGTATTGATGAAAAAACAGATAATCCTAAAGTATATGTTGGTCAAGCTGCAATTCGTAAGAATGGGAACGGATTATTAGGGCGTATAGAAGAGCATGTTCGTGAGGATTGGTGGAATACTGCAGTAATTTTTACTAATGCTAATGACAGTTTAGGTCAAACAGAAATAAGTTATTTAGAAAATAAGTTTTATAATTTAGCGAAAGAGAAAAATCGTTACGAACTTGCGAATATGAATGAACCGACTTCTGGTAACACGACAGAGGAAAAACAGACTGAGCTTGATGAGTATGCAGAGTATGCGCAATTAGTAATGGGTACATTAGGGTTTCCTGTTTTTGAATCAAAGCGTAATAACGATACTTCAGGAAGAAAATCTGATAATAAACCTACTCAAACCTTGTATTGTCATAGCAACAATGCTGACGGAAGTGGTTATAGAACTTCTGAAGGTTTCTTGTTGTTAAAAGGTAGTGTAGTTAGCCCAGGCCTTACTGCTTCGTGTCCATCAGGTACAAAAAAATTAAGAGAAAAGTACGCAAATCTGATAAATGATGAATTCAAAACAACTGATGATATTATTTTTACTTCTCCCTCAGCTGCAGCTAGTTTTATAACAGGAAATAGTCGTAACGGTAATATTGAATGGAAGAATAAGAAAGGCGTGACTTTAAAGGACATTGAGTCGCAAATTGCTAGTTAATTTCATGTGAAAACCGCAATAGCTTATTATTGAAAGTATGGGGAAAATGCATAAGCATCCGATTTTGAGGGGTGAGATTAAATCAGCTTTGAAAGCATTGGGGCCAATTGCGCTATTTTATGTGGTTTTGCAGTGTTTTGGTGTTACTTGTCCTATTAAGTTTTTAACCGGTGTTTCATGCCCTGGTTGTGGGATGACTCGTGCATGGCTTTCTGTTTTTCGATTAGACTTTAATGCTGCATGGCATTATCATCCGTTGTTCTGGTCAATACCGATAATTTTGCTGGTGTGTTATTTACGTTATAAGGGTCGTATTCCTTCTAAAATTTATAATATTTTATTGTGCGTGGCGATGATTATGTTTTTATCTGTTTATCTATTAAGATTATTTAGTGGGAATAGCGATATTGTAGTATTTCAACCTCAGAATGGTGCAATATTGCGATTTCTCAGCTTTTTAAAATAGAGAGAGGAAAATATAATGTTTTGCCGTAAATGTGGCAGCCAAATACCAGAAAATGGTAATTACTGTTTGACGTGCGGTACACCTGTTGCGGACAATAGTATCGCAGGCAAAGTCAATGAGGCTTTTAATCATGCAGAAGACGGGTTAACTAACGCATTTCACGAGGTTCGCTCTGATTTTGCTTCTAGCTCAAATAACACCGTTAAC
>JAUMUB010000190.1 GCA_030530905.1 Bifidobacteriaceae bacterium
CAGATAACCCGCAAACTGATGTGGTTCGCTTTACCACGTTCTTCTACCAATTCACGCTTATTTTTGATAATAAGCATCGCGAGAAAATAGTAGATTGGTTTGGATGTGCATGTACGGTATCTCCAAAAGCGTTAGATGATTTCGAAAAACAGTATGGATATCGTCTTCGTCCTGAAGATTTCGTTGATGAGGGTTGTTATAACTCCGCATGGCGAGTTCCACGCAAACAACAGCTTGACTGGATTGATTTCTTATCAACATTTGTACGGGCTAACGTAAAACAGTTAGTTGATGATACTCACGCTGCTGGTAAAGAAGCTATGATGTTCCTAGGAGATCAGTGGATTGGTACAGAGCCGTATAAAGATGGCTTTGAGGAATTAGGATTAGATGCTGTTGTTGGTTCAGTGGGCGATGGTACAACTTTGCGTATGATTGCCGATATTCCAGGTGTAAAGTATACCGAAGGACGTTTCCTGCCGTACTTCTTCCCAGACACCTTCTATGAAGGAAATGATCCAAGTATAGAAGGATTAGATAACTGGAGGAAGGCACGTCGTGCAATCTTACGTAGTCCAATATCACGAATGGGATATGGAGGATATTTATCCTTAGCTGCTAAATTCCCTAAGTTCGTGGACACAGTAACCCATATTGCGGATGAGTTCCGTGAGATTCACGAAAAAACAGATGGTCATGCAGCAAAAGGTGTGCTTAATGTGGCAATACTTAATTGCTGGGGTAAAATGCGCTCGTGGATGGCGTTTACTGTAGCTCATGCACTACTGAGTAAAGAAACTTATTCATATTACGGTATTCTCGAAGCATTGTCTGGTATGCGAGTCAATGTAAGATTTATCAGCTTTGAAGATGTGTTACAAGGTATTGATGATGATATCGATGTGATAATCAATGGAGGGCCAGTAAATACAGCATATTCTGGAGGTAAAGTCTGGGAGAATGCTCAGTTAATTGAGACGCTTCGTACTTGGGTTTATGAAGGTGGTGCTTTAGTTGGAGTTGGCGAGCCAAGCTCACTACTTCGACAAGGACGATTCTTCCAATTAGCAGATGTGTTCGGTATTGACGAGGAAAGATTCCAAACACTTTCTGTCGATAAATACTTCCCAGAAGTAGTAGAAGAACATTTTATTACTGCAGATGTTGCTAGTGGCACTGTAATTGATTTTGGAGAACCTATTTTAAATACATATCCAATCAATGAGAATGTCACTTTAATAAAAGCAGATAATAATCAGGTTCAGCTTGCAGCAAATGAATATGGTAAAGGACGTGCAGTATATGTTTCTGGATTACCATATTCTGCAGCAAATGCACGTTTACTGGAAAGAATTTTATTCTATGCAAGTCATCATGAAGATAAGTATGAGCAATGGAGTTCTACAAATCCAGAATGTGAAGTTGCATATTTCCCAGAAAAGAATGTGTATTGTGTTATTAATAATACAGATCAAGCACAACGTACCATTGTAAAAACTTCAGAAGGTATAATAGAAGAATTTAATCTATTGCCAAGTGCTATTCAATGGCGAAATATTTAACAATGTAGTTAGTGGTTATATGCATTGATAATTCAATGCATATAA
>JAUMUB010000191.1 GCA_030530905.1 Bifidobacteriaceae bacterium
GGTTCGTTGGTATCACAATAATAGAGTACAAAATCCTGAATTCCGCATGTTTGATCCTACATATGAGTGGATTGAACAATCGCTGAAATTGTCAGAAGAAATATTGCAGCCTGAACAATGCGCGAATATTACTACTCCAATATTATTGTGTCAGGTTGTGCATGACGAATGGGTGAATCCAAAAGCACAAGATAAATTTGCAGATAATATCAAAAAAGCTGGCGGAGATATTACCGTAGTAAAATTTGAGAAAAGTATGCATGAAATATTCTCAATGCCAAATCCTATAACAGGAACATTTCTGCATCTTGTACTCGACTATTATGAATCGCATTAAGTCGCGAGCATAGAAGGTATGCAATAAACTGTGACAAAATTTTGGATAATTGAAAAGGTTGAGGTTACTTTATCCCCCAACCTTTTAGAATTAATCCACGAAAACGTACTTGCGCAAACGTTCAATTGCTTCTAGCAGCAAAGGTTTTGGCAATGCTAAATTCAAACGAATGGATTGCGAAGCATAAAAATGCTCACCATTTTGCCAAATCACGCCAACTTCCCAACCGCGTTTAAGTAGGGTTTGAAAATCAACCCCATGGCGTTCGCAATATTGAGAACAATCGAGCAATAGCATGTATGTTCCATCAGGTTTAGCCGCCGAAACAAGAGGTGCTTCTTCACGTAAGAAAGAGAGCATAGTCTCTACATTATCTCCAAGAACTTGTCGTAATTGTTCAAGCCATGTTTCAGATTCAATGCTGTATGCGCCGATAAGAGCGTACATAGAAAGCACGTTCAAATCGTTGTAATAAGTTTTATGCGCAGTAGATTCAACTTTTTGACGAAGTGTTTTATTGTAAATTACGTGATAGCTATTTACAATACCGGCAATATTAAAAGTTTTAGTTGGTGCGTATAAGGCGATAGTGCGATTTTTTGCGTCCTTATTCACTGATTGAGTAGGGATATGCTGTTTGCCAAATAATGTGATATCAGACCAAATTTCATCAGAAACAACTGTGCAATCGTTGTCTGCGTATACTTTTAAGGCTTTTTCAATTTCATCTCGTTCCCACACTCTACCACTTGGGTTATGAGGAGAACAGAATACCGCAACATGAATGTTATACTGCTTGATTTTGGCATCCATATCTTCATAATTCATACGCCAAACACCTTCAGCGTCGCGGTATAGCGGACTGTGAATAATATGATAGCCGTTATCTTCAATACTGTGAGTGAATCCAACGTAGGTTGGGCTGTGTAATAGAACGTAATCGCCGGGGTTTGCTACAGCATGTAGTGCGCTTATAAGCCCACCAAGTACACCGTTTTCGTAACCAATATATTCTTTTTTAATTGTTGTTTTATTGTGACGCTTATGCCATGCAATAATTGATTTGAAATACTCGTCACGAGGCTGGAAATAGCCGAACAAGCCATGTTGTAAACGGTTTTCAATCGCTTTGGTAATAGTAGGAGAGGTTGTGAAATTCATATCCGCAATCCACATTGGAATAATAGAAAATCCCTGCTTAGGATAATC
>JAUMUB010000192.1 GCA_030530905.1 Bifidobacteriaceae bacterium
TAACAAGATTTTGTACTGTCTTCGTCAATTCCTGCTTATTTTGACCAGTAACACTAATATCACCAAGCATCACATTATAAGTTGCTTTGTCACTAAAATACCAGCGAGCGCCAAAAAAGTATCCTAACATAAGAACAAAGAATGCGGCAATAATAGCAGAAACAATAATAATTCGTTTACGATTATCTACTGTTTTAGTCTGCAAACCTTGCTCTATTTCACTATCATCAATATCAGAAACTGACATGATGTCAATATCCGGATTTACTTCTGTTTTATTAGTATCTTCTGCCACATTATGCAATATCGCTGTTTCTTCGGCGGATTCATTAGCACCCTGCATGGTTTGAGAAGATTCTTCCATTTGGATATTTGCAAACTCGTTATCGATTTCGTTGTTATCGTGATTATTATTTTCCACAAAATCCTCCGCATTTTTTTACTGGTGATAATAGTACTGAAATACGTAGACTTATTAATAGTTATTATAAGGTATTATTTATGAAATTGACTAACTGTTGTGCAACTTGGTCCGGATGCTCAACTGCACTAAAATGACCACAATCTTCAATAACAGCGAATTGAACATTTTTTGCATTCTTCATCTGCTCAGCAATTGGTTTCATAACTTCTGGAGAACTCGACGGATCAACATCGCCGCATAACACTAATACTGGTGCGATAATTTTGTTGAGCTGATCGGTTAAATCAGGACGATTTGCAGCCATTCTCTGCCTCCAAGCAATACCTTGCGGTTTTTGCTCGTGAATCCAACGTGTGAATAATTGTACATATTCATCAGATTGCTTCACTGTAGAATCGTCTGAACTTGGCTGTGCAAAATGCATTACTGGTTCAACTGTTTGCTCTAATTCACAAATTCTCGCGATTTCAAAACGTTTTTGAGCAGCCTGATCACTATCTGCAGCAGCTTTTGTGTCTAATAAGCCAATTCCTTGCACGACTTCAGGATGTCGTTTCTGAATATCTAGCACAACATATCCACCCATAGATAAGCCAATCCAAACGGCTTTTTCATATCCTAAATCGCGCATTATACTCACATATGAGTCTGCTAAAGTATCAAGATCGTGCATATCGCTTGGAGGTAACACTGGATCCACTCCAGCTCCAGGCATATCAGGCGCATACACGTTTACCTTTGCATGAAATTGTTGCAACAGCGGAGCCATGTATGATGCACACTGATTCCACATTCGAGAATCAACAGGAAAACCATGAATTAAAAATACTGCTGTAATACCATTCGTGTTCGCGTATTTAGAAATATTATGTTCTACTAAATCTCCCACATACTGATTTTCATGTATTAACTCATGATTATGTAACAAAAACATGCTATCTCCGGCTCAATTTTATTTTGAAATATAATTTTTCAAATGCTTATCAACGGATTTATACAGCTAAAATCCATATACTCTCAGCACAAAATAAGACATAAATGCAGCGCCGTACAAATACGTAAACTAATAATTTCTATGACT
>JAUMUB010000193.1 GCA_030530905.1 Bifidobacteriaceae bacterium
CTTTAACCATCGAAATGTGAATGTAAAAGTGCTGGCGTTAATACTACGTGGAAAAGGAACCTTGTCAATAGTGAATAGTTCAAAACCTGCTTCAGGAACAAGACGATATTCCAAGCCAACTTTAGTGCCAACAACAGTAATGTTTGCTGTTGGCTCTATTCGTTTAATTTCCTGAGCAACAGCTAACAAAGGATTCACATGGCCTGCTGTGCCACCACCTGCAAGAACTATGTTCAATTTCACAACTCTCAATCACGAATTCAATTTCGATGTTAACGCTTTAATCTGCGGTTCTTCTTTCATCATACTCACGGCAGTACCTGCAGCAATCAAACACATAACCAACGATGATCCACCTGCTGACACATACGGCATTGGCACACCAATAACGGGAGCCAAGCCCACAACAACTGAGATATTCGCAAGTGCCTGACCTACAATCCAACCAGTAAAGCAAATAAGCACCGCCGCCGGATACGATTTCTTCTGTAATTTTATTGCAATTGTTACCAAGCACCAGCCAAGCAAAACATATAGAACAATAACTGAGACTGCTCCAATAAATCCTGTTTCTTCTCCAATAATTGCAAAAATAAAATCATTATGCGCTTCTGGTAAATAATTCCACTTTTCGCGAGAATTACCAATACCCACACCAAATAAGCCACCAGATGCAATCGCATATTTTGCATGAAGTGCCTGATAGCATACTCCTAAATTATCTTCTGCACTACATGAACCTGTTGCAGCTAAAATACGTGCAAGACGATTTGGGCTGCTAATAACTAATGCGGCAACAACTCCTACAATCGCCAATAATGCGCCAAATAGCGCTTTTGAAGGAAAATCGCAGATAATACACGCAATTAAACCGATGAACATGACAATCATTGCGGTTCCTAAATCATGTCCAAGCAGCACCAATCCAACTGCTACAATAAATCCACCAATTGGATACACATATGCCCTATATCGGCGCTCAGTGAGCTTATTATAGCTTTTTTTAGCTTTAAGAAGCGCATTTGGCATCCACACACATAAAGAATATTTGAGAATTTCCGCAGGCTGAATGGTAACAAATCCGAAAGAAAGCCAGCCTGTATTACCTTGAACAGAGACACCCATTACCAGAGTTAACGCCTGCAATATGAGCGCGAGGTAGAAGAAGAATTTACCTAGATTGTAGTAGAACATCATGGTAAATCGCGTTGCCAAAAACGCTGAACCCAAGCCAAGCACAGCAAAAAATCCTTGAACAACAAGCTGCCTTAATGGAGACTGGCCGTAAGAAATGTATGTGACAGTGGAGCTTGAAAATACCATAACCATGCCGAAGAATGTTAAGAACAGCACAGCAACCAAGAACCCATAGTAACACCATATAGGGTTTGTCACGTCTCGGATCGACTCAACACGTGTAATCTTGCGGGCGCGGTCTGATTTTGCGTTGCGTTGGCGAGATAAAACATCGCGACTATTCAAGCTTTGCACTGATGAGCCA